>JAITBL010000066.1 GCA_031283575.1 Treponema sp.
CGGGGTATCGTCGATCTGCAAGGTATGGATATTATGCGTGTCCATACCCCCAGCAAACAAATCGTTACCGGGTTCAAATCGCCCCAGAGGGGCGGGGTATGGACCCGCTTGCGAATCAACAACCCCGCCGCAAGCGGACGGGGTATGTTGTTCTCACAAGGTATTTGACTCAAGGGTTTTTGAAAAAACTCCATCGTTTTTTTACAGCCGGCATTGCCCCGGATTTTCTTAAAATTCTGTCGACAAAAAAGGCAGTCTATGCCGCGCCCGCCGGTTCACGCGCGCTTTCGGGGGCGCGTTTGACACGCTTTTCCCAAAAACTCACAAATCCGCAGGCGATAAAGATTGTGGAATAGACGCCCGAGACCATGCCTATCAGCAGCGACAGGGCAAAGTCTTTCATGGAACCGGTGGTGAAAATGTAGAGCGAAAGAACCGCCAGCATGGTTGTCAGGGTGGTAATAAAAGTACGGCCCAGGGTCTCGGTGATTGAGCGGTTCAGAACGTCGTCGAAGCCGTCGTCGCGGTAGGTCTGCCTGTTTTCGCGCACGCGGTCAAAGATCACGATGGTATCGTTAATCGAATAACCGAGTATGGTCAGAATCGCCGCGATGGTCGTGGTGTTAAATTCCATGCCGGTCCAGACGATAAAGGCCACCATGACAAGGCCGTCGTGCATAATCGCCAGCACCGCGCCGATGGCGTACTGGGGCCTAAAGCGTATGGACGCGTAGACAAGGATAAGAATCAGCGTGGCAAAAAGGAGTATCCCCGCCTGATCGGCAAGATTTTTTGAAAAGCGCGACCCGACAAAATTGGAGTTGGTTACCGCTATTTCACTTTCGCCAAAATGTTTTTTAAGGGCCGCCGAAATGTCCGTTGTTTTAAAACCTCCGCCCATTTCCTTTTCCTGCATGCGGATCATAAAAGAGCGGTCTTCCGGCCTTCCCAGAATCTGCACCGAAACGGTTCCCAGCGGCGCGAGCGCTTTCCGCATTTCTTCAATCGCGACGGGCGCGGCGTTGAGGGGAACGAAGTGTATCCAGTACGGATCGGGCCCCAGGGCCGGATTTATCTGGGTGTCAAGGACCATCTGCTTAAAGGGCGTGGACGGCGGCACTTCGGTTTCGGCGCTTATTCCTTCAATCTGATCCAGGGCCTGCGCGAAAGCGCCCACGGTACCGTAATCGCCCAAAAGATAGCGGTAGGTAAAACCCTGAACGCCCACGCCGGAAACGGCAATGGTAAGGCTTGTGCCGTTTAAAGTCAGCGACGCGTTTCCCACGCCTTCGTAACGAAGGCTGAACGCCCGCGGCGCGAGCACAACTTCTTCGATAACGCCGGCCTGAAAATCAATACCCAGGTTAAAGCCGCCTTTAAGAACAAAACCCGCGATGCCCGCCGCTACGAGTACCGCCGAAAAGAGGGCGGTCGCCGCGTAACAGCGCGAAAAACCCAAGATCCGTTTCATGCTTCTTTCCCCTGTTGAATAAACCAGCTTACCAAAAGTTTTTTACTTCCCAGTATGTCGGTGCCAAAGTCAAACATCAGGCGCGACACAAAAAGGGCGGTGAACACCGAAGAGAAAACGCCGATGGCGAGGCTTACCGCAAAGCCCTGAATGGGACCGGTTCCCAGCTGGGAAAGGAACAGCGCCGCGATAAAGGTCGTAATGTTGGAGTCCATGATCGCCCAAAAGGCCTTGCCGAAACCCGCGTCAACCGCGGCGCGGCGGCTCTTGCCCAGACGGAGTTCTTCCTTCATCCTTTCAAAGATGATTACGTTGGCGTCGACCGCCATGCCAATCGTAAGAACAAAACCGGCGATGCTGGGAAGGGTCAGCGTAAAATTAAGGACCGACAGAATGCTGAACATCAGGTAGATATTGAGCAGCTGGGCCACAATGGCGTTGAAACCCGCCGAACGGTAGTACAGGAGCATAAAAACCATGACCGCGGCCAGTCCCCCCAGCAGGGCATACAGGCCCCGGGTAATCGTGTCGGCGCCCATGCTGGGGCCAATCAGCTGCTGGCTGGACACTTCCAGATCCACCGGCAGCGCCGCGGTGCGCAGGGTAACGGCGATATTGCCGGCTTCTTCGGCGTCGACGCCGGTAAGCTGCACCGAGTCACGGATCGGCTCACGGATCGTCGCCATTGATTTGATACGGTTGTCCAAAACAATCGCCAATGGTTTACCCACGTTATCGCTGGTAAATTGCCAGAAAAGTTCGCCGCCTTCGCCGTCCAGTTCGAAGGTTACCGCCGGCGTATTGGTCCGCCCGTCCCGCGTCGCCATAGCGCTGCGGATATGGTTGCCGTCAAGGCCGACTTCTTTTTTTACCGCGGCGTAGCCGGTCCATTTATCCAGGCCGTAATTGTCTTTTTCGTAAGTCCCCAACACAAGCACGTCGTCGCCGACTATCCCCGGTATGGGGAGAACGCCGTTTTCGTTGGGCGCCGCGCCCGGATGTTCGCGCAGATAATTATCAAAGGCCGCGCTTGCCTCCTGGTCCACAATATGAAAAGAAAGCCCCCCCTTCCCCATGATAATGGAACGTATCCGTTCGGGGTCGGCGGTACCGGGAATTTCCACATAGATCTGATCGGCGCCCTGCCGCCTGATTACCGGCTCGGTAAGGCCGAAACGGTCGATGCGGTTGTTAAGGGCCTCCAGAGCCTGGGTCATGAGCGCGCTTTGATCCTCCACGGAAGGATCGCGGCCGTACTGATCGCGGAACTTTTCCCTTAAGCTTTCCATGTCGGCCTGAAGCACAATGGAAAGGCCGCCCGACAAATCAAGGCCCAACTGTACCGCGTTCTGCTGGTAATCCTTGACCTTGAGGATGCGGTCGCGGTAATGGGCCTCGATAAATTCCTGCACATCGCTGCGGGAAAAGGCCTTGAGCACCGCCCGCGCGTCCCAGACTTCCGGCGCCTCGCGGCCGGACAGCTTGTAGGCCTTTTTTGCCTCGCCGATGAGGTAGTCCATGCCCTGGGGCAAGGGACCGCCCGAGCGCCCCGCCCCGATCAGGGTCTCGAGGTCCATACCGGCGGTCTGCCGCGCGTAATCCCGTATCTGTTCGCGGGAACCCAGGGCCAGATTCTGCTCATCCTTGGGAGTAAAGAAGTACCACTGCACCGTAGAATAGAGGAAGGCCAGACATATGCCTACAATAAAAAGTATGATGAAAAACCGGTACCGCTTTTTCATGATTATTCAGATTCTTCGTCCGTTTCCGGTTCGGAGGCCGTTTTGTCCTCTTTTTCCGCCTTGCCCCTGGCTTCCACCGTACCGATGGCGCTGCGGCTGAACTCAACCTTGCAATTCTCGTCCACGCGCAGAATCACCGTTGATTCCCGGACACTTTGAATAAGTCCGTGGATACCCCCAATCGTAACGACGCGGTCCCCTTTCTTGAGCTCCGACAACATGCGCTGGGTTTCTTTTTGTTTCTTGTTCTGGGGCCGTATAATAAGAAAGTAAAAAACAGCCACAATTGCCACGATGGGCAGCATACTTACCCACGAAGTCGAACCCGATCCGGAGGGCGCCCCCATGAGGAGGGAAAAAATCAGTTGATTCATAAAACATCCTTAAAACGAAGTAATTGAGCCAGTTCCAAAACCCCATGGTTTTTCCACTGGCTTCGGAGTTTCTCAGTCTTAAATCCTTATGTAATAAGGATTTAAGACTGAGAAACATCCTGCATTCAAGGAAGCTGTTCCAAAAACTGAAGTTTTGGAACAGCCTCAATTGAGAATCAAGCCTAGCATAAAAGGCCGGCAGGGTCAAGGATACGCTTGCGGCGAACACTTCTCCCTGCTACACTGTCGTAAATGAACTGTGATTGTATTCTCTCCGGCGTGGGCGGCCAGGGGGTGCTTTCCATTGCCGCGATTATTGCCCACGCGGCGGTGAACTCGGGCTTTACGGTGCGCCAGAGCGAGGTCCACGGTATGGCCCAGCGGGGAGGCGCCGTGCTGGCTCATCTCCGCATTGCCGGCGGACCCATTGCCGGAGACCTCGTTCCCCGGGGAGCGGCCCATCTTATCGTGTCCATGGAGCCGCTGGAGAGCCTGCGCTATCTGCCCTGGCTTTCGCCCGGCGGCGCGCTGGTAACGGCGGCTGAACCCTTTGTCAACATTCCCGATTACCCCGAACCGGGCGGAATTCTTGCCGCAATCGAAAAGCTCCCCAAAGGGCGGGCCGTTCCGGCGGCGGATCTGGCGAAAGAGGCGGGCCTTGCGCGCGCGGTCAACATGGTGATGGTCGGCGCCGCTTCGCCCTATCTTCCGGTAACGGCGGAAGTTCTTGAAAAAACAATCGGCGAAATGTTCGCGGCAAAAAATCCCGAAGCCAATATAAAAGCGTTCAGGGCGGGGAGGAACGCCTCCGGCGGAACAAAATGACCTACCAGTACTGGAACGAAAAAATCGAAACGATGCCCAGAGACGATCTCGAAAAGTTACAGCTCGCGCGGCTTAAAGACACGGTAGGTTTTGCCCTGCGCACGCCTTTTTACCAAAAGCGTCTTGGCGAAGCGGGCGTCAAAAGTCCCGACGACATCAGGAGCCTTGCCGATCTGGCGCGTATTCCCTTTACCACCAAACACGATCTTCGCGACGGATTTCCCTACGGTTTTCTTGCCGTACCCAGGGAAGAAGTGGTGCGCCTTCACGCGTCCAGCGGGACCACCGGCGCGCCGACGACGATCTATTTTAACGCGGGCGACATCGACCGGTGGACCGCTTATGTGGCCCGCTGTATCTACGGAACCGGCTGTACAAAAAGCGACGTATTTCAGAACATGATCACCTACGGCCTTTTTACCGGCGGCCTTGGCTTTCACGCCGGCGGCGAAAGGGTCGGCATGCTCGTGATACCTTCCGGCGCCGGCAACACCACGCGGCAGTTTCGCCTGATGCAGGACTTCGGCACGACCGTTCTTCACGCCACGCCGAGTTTTCTGCTTCACGTTGAATCGAGGATGAGGGAAGAAGGAGTCGCGCGGGAGAGCCTTCGCCTTAAACGGGCCTTCGCCGGCGCCGAGCCTTACTCGGAAGACACCCGCCGCCGTATCGAGGAACTGCTTCATATCGACGTTTACAATTCTTACGGTTTGTCCGAAATGAACGGCCCGGGCGTGGCCTTTGAGTGTCAGGAAAAAAAGGGCCTTCACCTTTGGGAAGACGGTTACCTTGCCGAGATCATCGATCCGGAAAGCTGCGAAAGCGCGGCCGAAGGACAAAGCGGCGAACTTGTGCTTACCTGTCTCTGCCGCGAGGCGACGCCCATACTCCGCTACCGCACGCGGGATCTGACCGCTTTTTACACCGGTCCCTGCGCCTGCGGCAGAACCCACCGGCGCATCAGGCGCATTACCGGCCGCAGCGACGACATGCTGATCATCAACGGCGTGAATGTTTTCCCCAGCCAGATCGAGGAAGTGATCATGGCCATGAGGGAAGTGGGAAACAACTATCTTATCGAAATCGAAAAAGACGGCGTGCTTGACCGGCTGAGCGTCAAAATCGAAGTAACGCCCGAATCTTTCAGCGACGATACCCGCCCCCTCAACGCGCTTAAAGAAAAGATACGCCGTACCCTTCAGGCTTCGATCACGATAAACCCCCGCGTGGAACTCCACGAATCGGGAAGCCTGCCGGTAAGCGAGGGCAAAGCGGTGCGGGTACGGGACAAGCGGCCAAAAGACGTGTAGGGACAAACCACGACTCCGGTAATGTCAAGAGACGCCGCCCCTTGTCCGTGAGGTTCGTGGTAAAACAGACAACCAGTTTAATATAACCACGAACCGCGCGAACAGACACGAACGGGTTCATCGCGCAGGGCTACCCCGCGAACAGAAAGGGCTGCGGGGTATTAACCTCACTTGCCGTAAAAAAAACCACCGGCTATACCGGTGGTTTTTTCACTTCCACTTTCGTGGAACGTATCTATTGCCGTCCCATCACCACATGTCGCTCATGTCATCGGCGTCGCGGATATCCTCGGCAAAAAGATCGGTTACCGCGCGGAGGTCGTCGAAGTAGATGTAGTAGGAGCC
>JAITBL010000087.1 GCA_031283575.1 Treponema sp.
ATTTTCCCGATTCAATTTTGGAAATATCCAGAATATCGTTTATAAGCCCCAGAAGGGTTATGCCGGAATTGTAAATTTTTTCCAGGCTTTCCCGGGTCTCGGGGGGATAGCGGGTTTGCTCCCTTTCCTGTCCTTTGCCCAGTTCCATTTCGGAAAACCCGATAATGGCGTTAAGGGGAGTACGCATCTCGTGGCTCATGTTGGCCAGGAAATTGCTTTTTGCCTCCGATGAAGATTTGGCCACCAGGGCAAGTTCTTCCATTTTTTCAAAGGGACGGGAAATAAAACCCGCCGCAAAAAACGCGGCTAAAAGTCCCAGGCCAAGGAATACGGCCCCGGAAATCAAAAAGGACTGTACCACATCGGAAACAGGGCTTTCGACGATGGGGCAGGCTACTCCCAGGGACCAGCCGTCGGTGCCCTGAATGGGCCGGTAAGCGCAGACCCGGGGGACGCCTTCGTAACGGTATTCCCCCGTTCCGGTTTCGCCCTGAACCATGCGGGAAAATACAGCCGCCATTTGGCGGTATTTGTTTTCGGTTTCCGCCGTTTTGATATAATTAAGGCGGCCCAAAACCAGGTACGGCCGTGTATTGGCAATGATCACCCCGTCATGGTCAAGGGCAAAAATACTTCCCGATTCCCATATCCTGAATTGGGTCAGCACCTCGCTGATCACCGTTCCCGGCAGACTGACCACCAGCGTCCTGTTCTCCAGGGGCAGCCAGAAACGCATGACAAGATCCCCATGGTTGTTAAATTGGGTGGTACTCATAACTGTTTCACCCCTCAGGGCCCGGCGGGCGTTTTCGTTTTCAGAAATTCTGTAATCCGGCTTCTTCACGCCATAGGACAGCATTTTACCATCCCCGTATATCAGCCCTATGTCCAAATAACCCTGAGCGGCGGCTTCGTTCCGTAAAATTTCACCGATCTGTTCATCATCCCTATTCCGGCATTTTTCCGCGATAAGCCTCATGTCGGCCCGTATACGGCCCACCTTTTCTGAAATAAGCTGTTCAGCGATGGCGCCCGATACCCCCATGTCATTTTCAATGGTTTTTATAAGATTACGGCGGGTTAAAGTTATCCCGATAAAAACGCTGGCTGCGGTTATCCCCGCGATTATTGCCAGCATAATGGAAATAACCTTGGTACGAATTGATAGCGACATGGCTGTCTCCTTTCTTTAAAAAGAGCCTGTCCACAAAAGCGCCTGCTTTGTGGACAGACCGCGGACTTTAGTCCGGTACCTTGTCCCGATGTTATAGCGGGACAAACATTCGGTCTTTAAAGCCACCCTCAAAACGGGCATTACGCTTTGTTGGTATCAAATGGTAAGGGGAGTCTTTTGAACGAAACACACCCAAAAAACAAAAAAAACGGTTTTTTTGGGGGAATTTTTCGAAAATTGGGAGAATTCCACGAGTGTTTCCCCCCAAACGGCTCAAAACCGCTTGACAGGCCGCCAACGGCGTGATAAGGTTCCTGAGACCTGAAAAGGAGGTTTTCATGTCTGAATACCGGGCTGGTTCCTCTCTATCATCCCCCCCCCCCCCCCTACAGGTGTTAAGTTGTTTTCAGGATATTCCGTCCGTCCGTTCCCGTTTCATCCGCAAGCGGGATTATATTCCGCCCTTTAGGGCGGGAAGTCATTTAAAGCGCGTCAGCATCTGGCTCTGGAGGTAATCGTGGCAAAAGAAAATCAACATAAAACCCGTGTTCGTTTTCCCATAGGGGCGAAACTGGTTCTTATCATTTCCATCCTCGTACTGGTATCGCTGGGGGTGGTTACGATGCTTGTCTCGGTAATCAGTACCCAGGATGTTCAGCGCACCGCGGAAGACAACAACTTTACCGTTAACCGGCGCGCCGGTTCCCAGGCGGAAAGTTCCTTTAAATCGATACAGGCGGCGGTCTTTTTGTACCTGGAAATGCTCGCGCGGAACCGGGGCGTTGAAGATCGCGATCCCGAACTGGACAGTTATTTTTTCGGCCGCAACCAGAGTATAGCGGCCATAGCCGTTTCCGGCGAAGGCGAAGGGTGGACCCTGATCCCCAACGAACAGTTTTTCCTTTCCAATGATACCGGCGGCGAAACGGCGGAAAATTACTTTACGGCGGGTTTTTTGGCGGCCGGCGCTCCCGCGGACGGAAAAATCCGCTTTTTCAACGCTTCGCCGGATTTTCAGCTTCCCCTTATGGCCATGGTTTTTGCCCGCCGCCAGGATTCGGCGCCGGGCGCCGGAACGGCGGGCGGCTTTGACACCGTCGCGGTGCTTTTTTCGCCCGACGAACTTTCCGAATCGTTCGGAACCGGGGCCAACTCAAGCTATGCGATCAACGAAGCCGGGGACCTCCTGCTTCACGCGGACAGCGATCTTGTTTTGGGCGGCGCCAATTTTTCCGGCCTGTCCATTGTGGAGACGATGCGGAAAGAGGGGGATAACAACCGGCAAATTTCCTACACCGATTTGGACGGCGTCGGGTACTTTGGCGCCTATTACCGCGTTCCGCAGACGGACGCCGTAGTGTTTACGACTATACCCCACAGCACCGTATTTGAGGCGGTACAGAGCGTTACGCGGCAGAATTTGTTTTTAACGGCGGCGGTGCTTTGTATCGCGATACTGCTTATCTGGTTCTTCTCCAAAACGATCAGCACTCCCGTCCGTTCCCTGGCCAGCGCGGCGCTGCAAATCGAGCAGGGTGAATTTGAATTTAACCTTAAGCCGAAGACCCGTGACGAGCTGGGTTTGTTAACGGAAAGTTTCGGCAAGATGAGCAGCGCCCTGAGTATTTTCGGCCGCTTTACCAACAGGGATATTGCGGTCCGCGCCATGCGGGGCGAGATCAAGCCCGGCGGCCTTCCCAAACACGCGACGGTCTTCTTTTCCGACATCAGGGGCTTTACCGAAAAGTCGGAAAGCTTTACCAAAACCTTTGGCGAAGACGCTTCCAACCGCATCGTCATGTGGCTTAACGAATATTTTACCCGCATGGTGGACTGTGTCGAAAAGACCGGCGGGGTGGTGGATAAATTTATCGGCGACGCGGTGATGGCCCACTGGGGCACGGCCTTTACCGCGGGCTCGCCCGAAAAGGACGCCTTTAGCTGTGTTAACGCCGCCCTTCTGATGCGCGGCGCCCTGATGGAAATCAACGCGAAACGGGCAAAGGGCGATCCGGGCAACCCCGAGATACGCATCGGCTGCGGCATTAACACCGGTATTGTTACCGCCGGCCAAATCGGTTCCGAACAGCGTATGGAATATACCGTCATCGGCGATCCGGTGAATCTGGCCAGCCGTACCGAGGCCCTCAATAAACCCCTGGGAACGGATATCCTTATTACCGAAGATACGTGGAATTTTGTGGGGGACAGGCTTCTTACCGAAGAAATGCCGCCGGTAAGCGTCAAGGGCAAATCACAGCCGGTACGGATGTTTGCCGTGATCAATTACCGCGACACCGTCGACGGCCCCAAAACGCTTTCGGAGCTGCGGAATCTTTTGGGTATTCCGGCCCCCGATATCAATAAGGTGAACACAAATGCAGAAGAAAAGAAATACAAAATCCAGGGCAGCTGATCTTCTGATCATCCTGCTCTGTTTTGCAGGCGCCGGCGTTTCGGGTTTTGCGTTTTGGCAGGAATACAACCGTACCCTGGTCAAGCTGAACGAAGAACCGGTGGGGCTTATTGTTTTCAAGAACCGCACCGCCCACCGCAAAATAGAGGACCGCACGGCCTGGGACCGGCTTAAACAGGAATCCCCGATATACAACGGCGATACGATCCGTACCGCCGAGGCGTCCGTGGCGACCATTACCTTTGAGGATGCGGTGACCCAGGTAAGCCTGTATGAAAACACCCTGATACGGGTTTTCTATGACAGCCGGGGCGCGCGGATTGATTTTTCGGGCGGCAATCTCGACGTTAATTCCGGCGGCCGCAGCGTCTGGATCGCCGACGGCGCTTCCATGCTGGAAGTGGAAAGCGGCGGACAGGCCAGCGTGAACAAAAGCGCGGAAAGTTTCAGCGTTTCGGTGAACGGGGGACGGGCGAACTTTAACGGCGCGGAACTTGAATCGGGCGACCTGCGTTCTTTCCTCAGGGACGGAACGCCCGATACCGGCCCCGCCGTTGCCGTAACTTCATTCGGAAATTTTGTCCGCATCCTGGGTTTGGCCGACGGCGTGATCCCCGCGCTTTTTACCTGGACCGCCGCCAACTTCGACGAGGACACCCACGTGATTGTGGAAGTGGCCCGCGACAGGGAATTTTCCCGCGTGGTTCAGACCAGGGACGTAAGGGGCGCTTCTTCGGTTTCCCTGCCGCTTGAAAGCGGCAATTACTGGTGGCGGGTGTATCCCGTACAGGGAGACGCGCGGAACGTTCCGGCCCGCGGCTACGCGTCGGGCCGTATCGAGGCGCTCCCCGCCGCGGCGGTAACGGCTCTTGCGCCTTTCCCCTCGCAGGAACTTTCCGGTGAAACCGGCGTTCCGTTTTCATGGACAAGCGTCGAAGGCGCGGACGGGTATCGCCTTGAGATTTCCGCCAATGAAAACATGGGCGGCCCCGCGGTATCCCGCCGTGTTCAGGGAAGTTCGGTAGTACAGACCGGTCTTGCGGACGGCCGCTGGTACTGGCGGGTGAGTCCGGTTTTTCCGGCGCAGGTTAAAGGGGACGCGCTTGCCTCGAAAACGGGCGTGTTTTCCCTTAGCTCCGTTTCCGCCGTTCCCGCTTCGCCGGCGCTTATCGCGCCGGTTCAAAACGGCGCTCTTGGCAGGGACCATCCCCGGCTGTCGTGGAAGTACGATCCCGCGGCCGCCTTCTGGACGGTAGAGCTGGCGGATAATCCCTCCCTGTCAAATCCCCTGCTGCGGGCGGATACCGCCTCGAATTTTTATTCCCTGCCCGCCGAACTTCTCCAGGAGGGTAAAACCTATTTCTGGAGAGTCACCGCCCGCAGCCGCGCCGATACCGCCCGAACCGGCGTTTCCCCCGTTTATTCTTTTACCGCGGAAGATCACCTCTATGAACAGCGTTCCGTTTTTCCGCCGGATAACTATTACGCGGTGGTCGGGGAAGGCGGAGGGATAAGTTTTACCTGCCGGTCAAACGTACCGTACCAAAACTATCTCCAGATTTCTTCCCAAAGCGATTTTTCTTCCCTCATGGTCAATGATCCCATGGAGGGGAGGGCGCATACCGTTTCGGAGCTTCCGTCGGGAATGTGGTATTGGCGCATATACGCGGACGGTGAAAGCGGTCCCGTCGCTTCCGCTCCGCGCCGCCTGAATGTTGTTTCCGGTTCCGAAACACCGAGCATCGCGGCCCCTTCCGTGGTACGCCGCGGCGAAACGCTGGAACTGGAGTGGTCTTCCCTCTATTTTGCTTCGTACCGGCTTGACGTGTATAACGCGGACGATCCGGGCAATTCCGTCGAGAGCCGTATCACCGAAAGCAGTTCCGCGGCCCTTCCCACGTCGTCGCTGGAACCCGGGGAGTATATTGTAAGCGTAACGGGGGCCAATCCCGAGTCGGCGCTGTCCACCCGTGTTGCCGGCCTTTCCGCGGAGGCGCGTTTTACCGTTATGCCCGCCGGAGAGCCCGAACCGGCGGCGCTTGCCGTTCTTCCGCCGGAACCGCCGCCGCCCGTGGTACAGCCCGCGGCGGCTGTACCTCCGCCGGAACCGCCTGTGGTACGGCCCGCGGCGGTTTCCCGGATCATTTCGGGAAGCTTCCCGCCCGACGGCTATATACTTTCGACGGAACAGCTGGCGGGCGTTTCATCGGTTTATTTTACCTGGGAAGGCCGCGCGGCTGAATACCGTTTTGCCCTCTACCGCGCGGACGGGGAAGTGGTTGTCCCGCCTTCCGTGGTTCCTTCCGCTTCTTTTACGATGCAAAATCCCCGCGCGCTTGAGCCGGGCGCGTATGAGTGGGAAATATGGGAAAAGGACCGGCGGGGAAGATGGGGGGAATCGGCGGCCTCGCGCTTTACCGTAACCACCGATCCGCCCGCTATCAGAAAATTACCGACCACTGATCAGGGGGCGCTGTATGGAAAACGCTAAACGCCTCTTTCCCGTTTTGATACTGCTCGCGGCGTTCCCCTGTTTGCTGGCGGCCCAGAAAGCCCCGCTGGACGGCGGCGAAAGCGCTACCCGCGTGGTCAAAACCGGCGAAGGATTCGAACTGTTCCAACGGATCACCTTTCCCGAAGTTTCGGGCATGCTGCGCTATGAGGTGGAAATCGAACAGCTTGCCGGGGACAGTTTTGTTCCGCTTGAGCGGGTGCAAACCGAAAGCAGCGAGATCGAGGTATCCCTCAAGGCCGGTTCGTACCGTTACCGTGTTTTTGCGTATAACAAAATGAACCTTTTGGACGCCCAGTCCGACTGGCAGGATTTTACCGTGCGCGCGGCCGTCGAGCCGGTGGCGGAAACCTATCAGCCGTTTTACGGCCTCTACTATGAAATGGCCGATCCCGAAGGAAGCATTACCGTCAGGGGCAGGGATCTTTTTCCCGAGTCGGAATTTGCCGTTGTCAAGCAGAAAGGGGATTTTGACTGGTCGGGCATAAGCCTTGAGGGCCGTAAAGACGTGATTGTGCCCGCGCGGGTAAGCGTCGGCGCGGATCATACCACCGCGGTACTTGACTTTGCCCGGAAACAGCTCAAAAAAGGCGAGTATTATATTTTTGTCCGCAACCCCGGCGGTCTGTGGACCGTCCTCGGCGGGCTGCGGGTCGCGGCCAGAAAAGACGCGGACTGGACGCTTTCTTTCGGCTGGTCGCCGATGATAGCGGCCTTTGATTATGAAAAGGCCCGCTATCATGAATATTCTCCCTTTTACGGTCATGAGATAGACAAACAGCGCCTGGATCGCTTTAACGCGAAGGGCGCTTATCTGCGGCTGGGCTGGATTCCCGCCAAGACGACAATCGGGAATTTCGGCCTTGAACTGAACATGCTTTTTCTCGCCGACAGGGAATGGGCGGCGGACAGCGATGACTCCTCGGCCGGGGATCGTTTTTGGGAGATGCTGACGGCTGGGCACCTGGACGTGGTCTATCAAAAACCCGATTTTTTCCGGAAGGACCTCCAGCTTGAACTGCGCGCCGGCCTTGGCGGCGGCGACGACTACGTCGATCGTGATAATACGGGCAGCGATACGGGCAGCGAATTTCCCCTGTTTTGGAACCTGGGTTTTTCCGTACAGTATTTTATCTGGAAAAATTTTTACGCCGAAGCGGGAATTGATTTTTTGTATGCGACGGGTCCCGGGTATCTTATGATACATCCTGTCCTCGGCATAGGCTGGCAGTTCGGCAGATGGGCTGAGTATAAAGAAGTGACGAACCTGTTGAAACAGGGTGAAGATCCCTCGGTTCCGGTTACCGGCATACCGAAAAACGAGATAACGCTGTCTGTGGGCTGGGCGCCGGTAATTACCCTTTCCGATTATACCTTTACCCATACGGGCACATACTGGAACGGGTCGTCGTGGGTAACGCATGAAGAAGAAAGAACCGATCTGAAGACATTTAATCCCGCGGGGGCGTATCTGCGGGCTGCCTGTCTTCCCTACCGCTGGGGGAATAATAAACTCGGTTTTGAATTTGCCTTTTTTATACTCGATTATTATCGTAGGGTTAAAACTGAAAACAAAGCCCAGAGGATGGTTGCCCTTATGCGGGGCGCGCAGGGGAACATACTGTACCAGCGGAAACTGCGGGAAGACTGGCAGTTAAACGCCCGTCTTGGGGCCGGAATAGGGCACCCCTACCAGGAAGGAGATGGCGTGGCGCTGACGTTTAATGGCGGCCTTTCCGTTCAACGGTTTTTTGTGCAGGGGTTCTATGCCGAAGCGGGCCTCGATCTTATTGCCTCTTCGTATGTTAAAACCCGCTGGATGCTGAGCCCGGCTATCGGCATTGGCTGGCAGTTTAACCGCGACGCCGAAACGGGCCTGCGCCTGAAATAGGAAATGGGGAAGCCCGCGGCGGGCTATCCCCGTTTTAATTTTTCTGTTAAACTCTGGGCCATGCGCCGGAGG
Organism: Treponema sp.; assembly: GCA_031283575.1. Lineage (GTDB taxonomy): Bacteria > Spirochaetota > Spirochaetia > Treponematales > Breznakiellaceae > JAIRYT01. The sequence continues at coordinate 8,066 of JAITBL010000087.1, forward strand.
CTTACATGAGTTACGCGGACCCGTCTCAGCTTGCCGTTCTGGCCTGCCCTGGCGCCGAGTCCTTTGCCGGCGAGGTTATAAGCCACTTAAAGCACTGTTACCGTCACAAATTCGACAACGCCGTCGCGGCCATGGCAAAGCGTTACGCGCTGGACGAGGACGAAGTTGTCAAACGGATCAACTTTATCCACGAATCCCAGTCCCTGACCGGCGTAAGCGAGGGTAAGTTTCATCCGCCGCGTTTTAAAATCAGGGCGCAGTTCACGCTTTTTCCCAACGACGAAATCAAGGCGGAAATTCTTGAATCGGTGCGGGGCAAGGATATTTATATTGTTGAGGATGTGGAAAATCATCATCCGCTTGTTTTTAACGGAGGAATAAGCAAAAGTCTTTCGATTAACGATCACCTTATGATGATCTTTGTTACGGTCGACGCGGTAAAACAGGCGGGGGCCGCGCGGATCACGCTGGTGGTTCCCAACTATCCCTATTCGCGCCAGCATAAACGAAAGGGAAGGGAAGGGCTTACCGCGAGCCGCATCGGCATTATTTTTGAAAGGCTGGGCGTTGACCGCCTGCTTACCCTGGACATTCATTCACGGGAAATCTGCAACGCGTTCCGCACCATGGGTTTTGAAAGCCTTCACGCTTCCTACCAGATCATCAGACAGCTTGCCAAAATGAGCGAAATACAGGAAGGCAATTTTGTCGTTGTGTCCCCTGACACGGGCGCGGTTGACCGCAACAAATTTTACGCCAATTCGTTCAAGAAGCCGCTGGCCCTGCTTTACAAGGAACGGGATTATTCGCGGGTCAGCAAAGACGCCCACGAAAACAATATTTCGGAAATGCGGCTGCTGGGCACGGTGAGCGGCAAGACGGTTTTTATGGCCGACGATATTTTGGGAACCGGCGGCACCCTGCTTAAGGCCATGGAGTTTCTCAAGAAGCAGGGCGCGCTCAAGGTAATTGCCGCGATCAGCCTTCCCCTCTTTTCGGGCGGCGCGATCCGCTACTTTGACGAAGCGTACCGGCAGGGGCTGTTTTTCAGAATCATCGGCACCAACGCCGTATACCACGAAGAGCTGCTCGAACGCGAATGGTATATTTCGGTAAGCGTAAGCAAACTTTTCGCGCGCACCATTTCGCGGCTTTACCAGGATCTGTCCGTTTCTTCCCTGCTGGATAACCGCGTCGTTATCGAGCGGCTTTTGGCGGAAAATTATGAAAATTCCCGCGCCGAAAACTGATCCCGTATTTTTTTGCGGCGATCTGGGAACCAGTTCCTTCAAGGCCGCCCTGATCGGCGCGGAGGGAACGCTGATCCGCGCCGAACGTATCCCGTACGAGGGAAGCGCTCCCCGGTGCTGGGAAGACGCCTTTTTTCGCGCCGCCGCGCTGCTGCTCGCGGATGAAGAAAGACGGCCCGACGCGCTGGTGCTTTCGGGCAACGGTCCCACACTGGTGCCGCTTCTCCGCGGCGGAGAAGCTCTCGCGCCGCTTTTGTGGTTCCACGAGGCGGGCGTTGATAAAGGGATCAGCTCGCTCTTTCTTCCCAAGATTGCCGCCTTCAGGCGCGAACAGCGCGAAGCGTATGAACAAACCTGGTTGTTTCTGTGCGCCCACGAATGGCTCTGCCGGCGTTTGGGCGCGCCGCCGCTGATGACGCTTCCCCGCAGCGCGTACGAAAAGTATTACTGGGACGACGAACAGGCCGCCGCGCTGGAAATCGACACGGCCCGTCTTCCCCGTAAAACAGTGATGGGTTCTGTCACCGGAGTCGTCACCGCCGCCGGTCCCCTCAACGGTGTTCCGATTGTACCGGCCGGACCCGATTTTATCATGGCGCTGATCGGCGCCGGTACGCTGGAAGAAGGCCGCTGCTGCGACAGGGCCGGCAGTTCCGAAGGGATCAATGTCTGCGTAAACGGCCTTCAGGCGGAACGAATCACTTCCGCTTTAGCGGAACGTGTGATACCCGCCGGTACGCTGCGGGTGCTTCCCCACATCGTCGAAGGCTGCTGGAATGTTGCGGCCCTGATAAGCGAATCGGGCAAGTTTCTTGCCGATTACGCCCACAGCGCCGGCGTGACTTCGGGCGGCATGCTTGATAAAATATTTTCCGAAAACCACGAGGGAGGCCGGAAGCTCATCGAAACCCTTGCCGGCCGCCTCATTGCCGCGCTGGATCAGCTCAGGCAGGCGGGCCTCCCCGTAACAACGCTTACCCTGTCGGGAGGCCAGAGCCGCAGTCCCCAATGGAACCAGTTCAAGGCGGACCGTACCGGCTGTACCCTGCTGGTTCCCGAAATCGCCGACGCCGAACTTTTGGGGGACGCGATTGTCGGCGCCCTCGCGCTTGAGGGAAAAAGCTGCTCCGCCGCCGCGCTGCGGGAAAAAGCGGCTTCGATGCTGCGGATCGCGTCGCGGTATACGCCGCGGCGGACGGGGGGAGCGTAATGGGCGGACGGCAAAAGCGCGGGGAAAAACTCGCTTTTTTCGCGGAGGCCCTTGAGGGGATATGTTCCCGCTGTCTCGTGCTCCCCGGAACACCTCTGCGCTGCGCGATCATCGCCAATCCCGGGGCCGGCGGTTTTACGATTCCGTTCCGCTGGCGGCGGCACGAAGCGGCGCTTAAACAGGCGCTGGCCGACGCCGGAAAAAACAGGGAAAGGCCTGAGGTCAGGGCCGCCGCGAGTTTTCCCGGCGCCCTGGCCGTTACTGCCGGCGCGGGCAGCGCGGCGGCGTTTACGAGAACATTGCTTGCCGAAGCCGCCCGCGACGCCGGCAGCGTTTTTCTTGTTATTACCGCGGGCGGCGACGGAACGGCCCTTGAGGTTATGGAAACCCTTTTTCCCGAACGCGCGTTTCATTCCCGTTTTGTTGTTCTGCGCCTTCCCATGGGGACGGGCAACGACGGCGCCGACGCCCTGAAACTTGAGGATGCGCTGCGGCTGCTTACCGGACCGACGAAGACGGAGACGGCGCGCGCGGTGCGTCTTGTCGCCGCGTCGGGGAAAAACCGCGGCAGGCCATTTCTCGCTTTCAATATTTTGTCGGTGGGCCTCGACGCCTTTGTTACCCATATGACCAACAGGATGAAGGGAAAGTTTCCCGGCGATTCCTACAAACTCTGGGTGGATATCGCCTCGCTGCTTTACGATCGTATCTACCGCGTCGCCCCCATGGAACTTGCCGCCTGGGACAAAAACGGAAACGAAACAATGCGCCTTAGGGAAAAATTGTTACTCTGCGCGGTGGGCGCGGGCGGGCACAGAACCTACGGCGCGCAAAAACGCATACTGCCCGACGATCGCAATGTCTGCACGATAAAACAAATGCCGCTGCTCAGAAAAATCGCCTTTAGGGAATTGTTCGACGCCGGAACCCATGTCGACAAACCGGAAGCCGTACTCTTTAACGCCGAGCGCGTTACCCTGGGCGGCATTCATCCCGTTCTTGCCCAGATGGACGGCGAGGCGGTGCTGCTGACGCCGGAGGATTTTCCGGTGACGATAGAACTGACCGAGCCGGCGATCCAGATACTGCGCGGCCTTACGGCAGCCCGCTGACGCGGGCCGTCATTTCGGCAAAAGCGCCGGCCTTTTCGCGGGCAAGCCGTACAAAGGCGTTGTCCGCGCCCGTACCGGCGACCGCGCGCATTTCCGCTTCGTTCCGGTAGGTAATCGAACGGAAGGGATCGTGAAAATCCTTGGCGCGGCTTGCCAGTACCTGCCCGCTGATTTTATGGCCCAGGGCGGCAAGCCTGTCCAGCGCGGCGGCGATATTTTCGGGCGAATCCAGATTGACGCCCAAATAGCCAAGTACGGCGAAAGCGTGGCGTACTTTGTCCTCGGGATACGATGACGCCATCTCATCGTAGACGGCGTGCACCGCCTCCCAGCCGGAAATTTTATCCGTCCGCAGTTTATCCCTTAAATCATCGACGCGCCACGCGGGGGTGATCATGCCGCCAAGATTGACCCAGGCGCGGACGCGGCCGCCCGGCCCGCCGGACGGCTGTTCGGCGATCCGTTTGATTATCCGTCCAGGCGAAAGTTTTGTCGCGTCGGCATGGGCGGCAAGTTCCTTCATCCCGTAATAGAACAGCATTTCACGGTAGGCGGCGGCGGCCTCGCGGGGTTTGAGGATCACGGCGGGGCGCGTATGGCGTTCCAGGCCGTACGCGGGAAGCGCTTCTTCCCGCTCGGCGGCGCCGACGTCATATTCGGGATCTTCTTCCCCGGCGTCCGTCTGTTCGCTCCTGTTCGCCAGCGGCGAAATACCCGCCCGCGCCATCCAGTCCTCAATTTTTTCGAGCGCCGTAATAATTTCCTCGGCCGTGTCGGGCGCAAGGTAATCGGCCTCGATACGCTGTTCCTTTACCCGCCGCCGGTCCCTTTCCCGTGTTTTCCAGGAATTGCGTTCCAGGGCGTAAAGATTGTACATCCAGAAATAGGCGGGCATAACTTCGAGCCGGTCCAGGCGGACATTGTTGTTTACAAGGGCAAAGGGCAGACTGATGTCAAGTTCGTAAGGATAGTCGCCTTTTACGATCAGACAGAATGAAGCGAAACGGCTTGAATGTTTTATCGTCACCGAGAGCCCCGGCCAAAAACCGCGGCCCGCTCTGATCTCGCCGTCATTGGCGCGGCTGTTATGGTTGCTGCCTATTGTCGCCCCCGCCGCCATATTGCTCATTCCCCCGATAAGGGCGGCGATCAAAAACGAATTGTTGTGGTGCTGTTCGTGGACGGGAAACACAAGATTGTTGAGTATCTCGCAGCAGGAAACGGTTGAATTGTCGCCGAGCACCGAATGGATAAGCCGCGCCCCGTACTTGAGGTTGCACCGCCTGCCTATGACAAAACGCACCGCCTTGGAGCCGTAGAAAATGCGGGAACCGCAGCCGATGATTCCGTTGACCAGTTCAACCCCTTCTCCGATTTGGGTGCTCTCGTCCCCGCTCGAAAGTATCGTAAGGTTTTTAAGTTTATTGGCCCCCTTGATGTAGGCTCCCCCGCCGACGGCGACGTCCTTGATGATGCGGCAGCTTTTGATCACCGTTCCCGATCCGATAACGCCGTAAGCGCCCCGTTTTTCTTTTCCTTTCTGGGTGATCGCTTCGAGCTTTTCCAGCAGCGCCGTGTCGTCGCGGTAGGCCGCCCACAGATAGGCGTCGGCCGGAAGCATGGCGGCAAAGGGCAGAATCGAGCGGCCGCCCGCTTCGTTCATCACGTCGATGCGTACGCGCACTTCCTCGTCTTCGCCCTCTTTGAGTATGCCCTCGCCGAACTTGGCGTGATTGGACGTGGAGAGTTCGTCGATGCGCGAGAGTATACATTCGTCGCCTATGATGTAGTGGGAAAGGTAAACGCAGTCCTGAATCGCGGTATTGCCGCCGATGTCGCAGGAAATGATCGTGCTGTTTCGTATGCCCGCGGGAATATGAAAATCGTGGTGGACCAGCAGGGTTCCGGTTACGGCGCCCAGACGGACCAGCCCGTAAAACGATGAATTTTTGATACGCTCCGGCTCGAAGGGATCGCAGACGAGCAGCCTGTCCCACGCGGAACAGGAGTTTCCGTTCCGTTTGAGCGAGTCAATTTCGTCCGCCGTCAGGGCCCGCCACGGCCTGACCCCGCTTTGGGCGTTGCGCAGCCAGTATTCATCCTTGCCCGCGGGCAGGTATTCGGCCGGTACAAAGCCGTAACCGTAACCCTCTTCGCCG
>JAITBL010000143.1 GCA_031283575.1 Treponema sp.
GTCCCAAAACTGAAGTTTTGGGACAGCCTCACTTTATATAAGTTACCCGCTTCTAACACGTTTGTCAAGACGCTTGCCGCGCGGAACCTCATTCTATATCATATAAACATGAAGATACCCGCGCTGGTTTTGTTTTTGCTGATCGCGTTTTCCCTTTTCGGCCGGACGGATACGCCGGCGGCAGGGGAAGAGGCCGGCGATTCGGCGCGGGGCAAATACCTTACCGTTAAAATAGCCGTCGTGGGTACGGGCGACGAAATCTACCTTTGGTGGGGGCATATCGGGATCATTATAGAAGACGCGCTCTCGGGTGAAAACCGTTTTTACGATTGGGGGGTTTTTTCTTTCGAAAACAACAATTTTTTTCTTAACTTTGCCCTGGGCCGCCTTCTCTACGCCTGTACGGTAAGCCCCGCCGAATACAACATGGAGCGCAATATCAGAACGAACCGCGACATCACCACCTATACCCTGGATCTGAGCGACGAAAAAAAACAGGAACTTTTGCGCTTTGCCGAAAATAACGTTCTGCCCGAAAACGCCGATTACTGGTACCATCACTTCAACGACAACTGCGCCACGAGAGTGCGGGACATCATCGACATGGCGACTTCCGGCGCTTTCAAAGCCCGTTACGGCGGGGCGCCGGGCCGTTTTACCCTGCGGGGCCACGTGAGCCGCCACACCTGGTTTTCGCCGTTTTGGGACTGGGCCGTTTCCTTCTGGATGGGGCGGGGCATCGACCGGCCGATTACCGTGTGGCAGGAAATGTTTTTGCCCTCCGAAGTCGGCCGGAATCTGGCCGCTTTTACCTATACCGACGAAAACGGCGTAAACCGCAGACTCGTCAGCGAAGTGAACGTTTTGAACACGGCAAAAAACCGTCCCGTTCCCCTCCGCTCGCCCCGCCTGAATTACCGTGAAATCGCCGCGGGTTTCGTCATCGCCCTGATACTCGGCTTCGCCTCTCTTCGCCGCGAACGGAAAGCCTGGCGCCGGATCTGGGGAATAGGGCAGAGCGTCCTCGGGCTTTTTTTCGGCGTCACGGGCTTTCTCCTTTTCTTTCTCGAGTTTTTTACCAACCACGATTACACCTGGCATAACGCCAATATACTCTGCGTCAACCCGCTCCTCCTCATCGCCGTGCCCTGCGGCCTGATTGCCGCCCTGTCGAAAAACGCGGCGCGCCGAAAACTCGCCGAAAAGCTCCTCGGCGTGTTGTGGACCGTTGTGTTCGCGGGCGGCCTTGCCGCTCTCGCGCTCAATCTGATTCCTTCGCTTTACCAGCAGAACCTGACGAATCTGATGCTGGCGCTTCCCGCCGCCCTGGCGCTCAGCCGTATACCGCCGCGCCTGCGAAACATAAAAACACGCGGGGTAAAAGCCGCGTGAAACCCGAATGGATTCGCGTGCGCGCTCCGGCGGGCGGCGCCTGGAAACACGTGGACGCGGTGCTTGAACGGCGCGGCCTCCACACCGTATGCGACGAAGCGCGCTGCCCCAACAAGGGCGAATGTTGGGGCAGGGGGACGGCTACCTTCATGATACTCGGCGACATCTGTACGCGGGGCTGCCGTTTCTGCGCGGTTACCACACAAAAAGAAGGAAGGCCGGTGAACGCGGAAGAGGGGAAGGAACTTGCCCTCGCCGCCGAAGAGCTGAACCTTGACTATGTGGTGCTTACCTCGGTGGATCGCGACGATCTTGCGGATCGCGGATCGCGCCACTTTGCCGCCTGCGTCCAATCGCTGCGTGAACGCGGCCGCGCTTTTAAAATAGAGGCGCTCATTCCCGACTATTACGGCGGCGAGCTTGCGGCCGTTTTGGACGCCGGGCCGGACGTTATCGCCCACAATGTGGAAACGGTGCGATCCCTGCAGCCGGCGGTTCGGGACGGAAGGGCTTCGTTCGATAAAAGCCTGCGTACCCTGCGTGAAGCGAAGGAAGGCTGCCGCGCCCCGGACGGCAGGACAAAGACCAGCCTGCTGCTGGGGCTGGGAGAAACACGCGATGAAGTGCTCGCCTGTATGGATGAACTGCGCGGCGCGGGCGTCGACATTCTCGTGATGGGCCAGTATTTGCGGCCGTCAAAACGGCAGCTTCCCGTGTCCGCCTACATGAGCCCCGAAGAGTTTGACCGGTACCGCGGCGAAGCCCTCGCGCGGGGATTCGCTTCGGTGATTTCCGCGCCCCTGGCGCGTACCAGTTACCACGCCCGCCAAAGCTACGATGAATCCGCCGGAGAGAAAGCCCCGCCCGTCGGCGCGGCGGAATGTTCCGTTTCATGAGCGTGATCCTTGAGGGCATGGGAAGGCCGCCTGGCTGCAAGCTGATCAGGATTACCGCCGCCGTTGAAGACGGAGTCTTCCGTTCGCTTTCCATACGGGGTGATTTTTTTGCCAGCCCCGAAGAAGCTTTTGACCGTGCGCAAGAAGCCCTGGTGGGAACGCCGGTCGCCGATGTTGAACAAAACTTCGCGCGTTTTCTGGAACGGGAAGGCGTCGACACTTTCGGCGTTTGCGCGGCGGGCCTTGCCGAGGTACTGCGGAACGCGCTGCCCGCCGCGCCGGCGGGAGCGCTTTCGTGAGCCATACGTTCCGCCTGATTGTGACAGGCCTTCACGACTGTTACTATAACATGGCCCTTGATGAAGCCCTCCTCGAAAGTACTGCCGGCGGCTCTTTACCCGCGCTGCGGTTTTACGGCTGGGAACCGCCCGCCGTTTCGGTCGGATATTTCCAGGGACTCACCGAAGAAGTTGACGTCGACGCCTGCCGGCGCTTGGGTTTTGATCTGGTCCGCCGCATTTCGGGGGGCGGGGCGGTACTCCATAAATCGGAACTTACCTACAGCATTGTCATGCCCCTCGATCATCCTTTGGCCGGCAAAGACCTGAACGACTCTTACCGCATACTCTGCGCGGGCCTCATCGAGGCCCTGCGTCTGTTGGGCCTGCCCGCGCTCTTTTCGGGAATCAACGACATACTTGCCGCGCGGCCGGGCGGCAGCGCCGCGGAAGGCCGCAAAGTTTCGGGCAACGCCCAGACGAGGCGTCTGGGCTGCCTGCTCCAACACGGCACGGTGCTCCTCGACAATGATATCGACGTCATGTTTGAAGCGCTTAAAGTTCCCCGTGAAAAAATAAAAGGAAAGCTTATCGAAGAAGTCAAAGACCGTGTGACCAATCTTCGCGATCTTTTGGGCCGCGCCGTTTCTTTTGAGGAAGCGGCGGCGGCTGTATCCGCCGGTTTCCAAAACGCCCTCGATCTGGAATACCGTGCGGAAAGTCCGGACGCAAAGGAAGAAGCGCGGGCCGCCGTCCTCGCGCGCTCGCGCTTCTCTACCCGTGAATGGATATATAAGCGTTAATCGGTTATACTACACCGTGAATGAGAAACGCCAGGCTGTTATCGCTGTTTTTAGTGTCCGCGCCTTTTTTGCTCGCCGCCCAGACGCCGGCTGAAAACGCGGCAATTCCCGACCGCGATCATTTTTCCGTAAGCATACTGCTTGAGGCCGCGCGCGGGCAAAAACCTGTCTGGCGGCCCGACTGGCCCTTGCGCCTGCCGCCTGATCTCTTTGTGGTTGACGGCGGGGTGACGGCTCTGCGGGTCAGTATTGAGGGCGCGGACAGTCCCGCTTTTCCGCCGTCACTGGAACTGCGCGGCGGCGCCGCGCCGGTCCGGTTTCCCGTTTTTATGAACGGAACGTTTTTTCAGGCCGCTTCCGGCGGGGGCGGCAGGCGCGTTTCGGGTTCCGGCTTTGACGTGGAAATTTTACGGAGCGATGAAGAGGGCCGTCCGGTTCTGGCGCGCGTCCTTCTTGACGACTATTACTTTGTCGCCCTCGATTACGGCGCCGCTGCGGTCGAGGAAACCTGGTACGACCGTGAGGGTAATTTTCTCTCGCTGC
>JAITBL010000206.1 GCA_031283575.1 Treponema sp.
GAACGCGGTTAAAAATTCTTACTCCGTGGGTTAAGAATAGCCTTGAGTAACCATTATAAACCTTCTTTCCCTTCTTCGCCTTTTTCGCCTTCGTGGTTAAAAATTCTAAAATATGTAATCACTTCTTAATCCGTGGGTCAAGAATAGCCTTTAAGGAGAGGTTCATGTTTTTACCCCACTACAGGCGGCTTCCGGTTCGAGCAGCTCCGTTCCGCGGGCGCGCCAGTAAAGCGGACACGCGCCCTGACAGGCGGTAAAAGACGAACAGGCCCTGCAGGAAACGGGCGCCGCGTTTTTATGTTTGAGAAAAAGCGCCCGCCCGGAAAACCAGATATCCCCGAAATTTTCCGTAAGAATGTTTCCCAGAGGTTCGTTCCAGGAAGAACAGGGCAGAACGCCGCCGTCCGCGGCGACCGACACAAGCCCGTCCGCGGCGGCGCAGTTTTTGTTACCCATGCCCCTGGCGATGGGGTTGTAGTAACAGAACGGCGTAGGGCTGTACCAGTAAAAGCCAAGCCCCGCCTGAAAAGCCCGCCTGCGGACTTCGTCCACCACAGGGCCAATTTCGTCATATCCGACAAAAAGGTCTTCCCGCGGGCCAGGCCCCGTGCCGGGAATGTACATGTTCATCGCGAAACGGGTGATAATCCGCCTGCCGGCCCTGTCACGGAGAGAGGCAAGAAACGCCGGCATTTCCGGGGCGGCGGATATGTTCTTCCGGGTAATCGTGGTATTGGTCTGTACGGAAATGCCGGCGGCGGCCATAGCCGCGATACCCCGCACGGTTTCGGCAAAGGCCCCTTTCCGGCCGGCCAGGGCGTCGTGGGTTTCCGCGTCCGGCGCTTCTATGCTGATCTGGGCCGTCCTTAAACCCGCCCTGTAAAGCGACGCCGCGCGGCGGCGGCCGGCAAGGGTTCCGTTGGAAACAAGGTTCACCGCAAGCCCGATATCCCGGGCATGTTTGACCAGCTTTTCCAGATCGGCCCGTAACAGCGGCTCGCCGCCGGTAAAACTGAAAAAAGGTATCTTCGCCTCGTCCCTAAAAATGGTGATAATCCGCTTCCAGTCCGCTGTGGAAAGTTCATCCGCCCCGCCCGCCCCGTTTGCGGTGTCCGCGACATTTGCGGTGTCCGCGGTGTCCGCGGCGAATCCGGCATTGTGCTTTTCCCGATCCGCGTTACATCCGGCATAACAAAACACGCAGCGGTTGTTGCTGCGGTAGGTAACGGCGATTTCCCCCAGTACGGGAAGCCGGGTATAGCCAACGTCAAAAGGAACCTGTTTGACATTCCCTAAAATGTCCGGCGAACCCGCGCCGGATCCGGAAGACAGGTCCCCGCCGTAAATACCGGCAAGGGTCCTGAAAAAATCACCGATAAGGGCAAGCCGGCTTTTTTCCCCGGCCGCGTCAGGATCGGCCCGCTTTGTTATTTCGGCCTGTTCCGTTGTCCCAACGGATTCCGCTATCCGGGCCGACGCCGCAAGCTCCTTCGCCTTTCCGCCGTTTTTAAGGAACGCGATAAGCGCCGCTCCGGTTTTGTTTATTTTGTAAACCCTGTTCGGCGGCAGAATTAAAACCCCGTCGTCTTCCCGGCAAAAAATATACTTTCCCGCCTGTTTCCAAAAATCATCCACCCATAAAAGGGAATCCGCGCCGCGCCCGGCCGCGCGGGACTTTAACCCAATCACCGCGCCCTCCCGGATACACAGGCCGAATGGCACGCGCTGTGGCAGGCGCTGTGACACGCCGAATGACAGGCATGGTGGCAGGCCGAATGACACGCGTTATGGCAGGCTGAATAACACGCGTTGACCGTTCCCCCTTCCGGGCTAAAGCAGCCGGAAAAACAGGCTGTGGTAGACATGAACCTCGCGTAGTCCCCGTTAAACGAACCCGGCAGTTTTACCGCAAAGGGACTGCGGCTGTGGCAAAAACGATGGTATCCCCACCAGTAATACCCGTAAGGAACCGTCCGGTATCGATCCGGCTGTTCAAGAGACGTTTCGTATTCTTTTTCGTCGTCGGCAAGTTTTTTCCGGTACCACGCGACAGTGGCTTCAATATCGCAGTCCCAGACTTTTTCCTGGAGAGCGGCAATGCGCTTTTCAAAAAACGCCGCGAGGGTTCCGCCAAGCAGATTTCCGTCGGCGTCAAAACACGCAAGAAAAGCTTCGGCGATTTCGTCATCCGACGGATTCGGGGAAAGTATCTTCACGTTAAGAGGATCGGGATTCATCACTTCGATGATACGCTCCGCGGAAAGGGTATCGAGAATTATCGACACAATGGAAGAAAGTTCCAGATTGAGGAGCAGGGCGGCTTCAACCGGATGAAGATTTTCCGCCACTTTGCCGGGAACCTGATACGATCCGGCGGCGATGGCCGGCGGCTCCCACTGATCCCCCGCCCAGGCCAGTTCCTCCAAAGCGGCGGACTTTTTTTCAAAACCTTTAAGCTTCTTTCCGTATGCCCACAGGCCAAGCCCGGCCGCCGCCGCAATGGCGGCCGGCCAGTACCAGCCGGGCGTTTCCCAGCCAGGCGTTTCCCCGCCGCGCTTTCCGGCGTTTCCCGCCTGCATCTGCCCCGCGGCGGCCAGAGCGTCAAGGCCAAGACCTTCCCTGACGGCGGGGCTTTCCGCGTAAAGGTAAAACTGTATCCGCTGGGACGCCCCGGGCCGCAAATTCTGTTGATAAAACCGCAGGGCAAAATAGTCTTTTCCGTCATCGCCTTTTACCGGAAGCCAGTCTATGCTGTTTTCCCGGCTGACGTATTCTTCCGTATAAAGGCCAAGGCCGGCAATAAAGGGATTATCCCCCACAATAGAGCCGCCGCTTTGGCCGCTTTCGACCCCGGCGGAAGCGGGAACAACAATGGGAAGTACGACAAACGTTGTCCGGGATTCAAGCGGATATTCCCAATCGGCGGGCCCCCAGTCAAAGTAAAAGTACGTTCCTTCCGGCGTCTGCTCGCCCTGGGGAACATCGGTTAGGCCCGCCATGCCCGCTTCCGCAAGGCCGGCCCGGTAGGTTAGGACAAAGTAACCGGCGCCGGAAAAACCCGCCCCGCCGGCAAGGGCAATGTCGTATTCACCGGATCCAAGACGTTTTATTTCCAGGGGAAACCTTTGGTTTTCGCCTATGTCGGCCCAGCACCGTTCAAGGTCGAATTCCATTTTCGCCGCCTCGCCCTGAAACGTAAAGGCGTGCATTTGGCCTTCGGAAACAAGCCATTCGCTGCGCTGGGTAATGTCCGCGCCGCCGTCCCCGCGGTATACGACGACGGTTTCAACCGACTTTGCCCGGACGTCAAGCGCGCCAAGGACGCCCCACGAGGAAAGAAAAAGAAAAGCCGCGTTCAGCAGGCGGAATTTTTTCATCGGCAATTATCCGCGCGTATCATCAATAGCATCCTATCATCCATTTCGTTCATATTATCCATTTTCATCATCCATTTCCGTAACAATCCGATCAAGATCGCCGGAACTGTTGATTTCGTTCTTTTCCCTGAAAGCTCCGGCGCTTTCTTCCAGCAGGGCTATGACACGATCCCGAAACGCGCCGGAACCTTCCGGGGCGTCTTCGCCGTAAAAGATCCTTTCCGCGGCATCGTCGTTTTCTTCTTTAAAAAAAGCGTTTACCGACGCGAGGGATTTTTCAAGGGAATCGACAAGCGGCGGATCGTAGAAGGCGCCGGGGCTTTCCATGACACGGGCAATATAACCGCCGGCTTCGTAGCAAAGCCGGACGACGCGGTTTTTGATGTCCGCGTCGGCAACCCGCAGGAATTTGAGCCGTTTGACCGTTTCCAAAGCGCCTTCAAGGCGTTTCCGGTTGCGTTCGGCGTTTTCCTTTTCTTTTTTCCCGGCAAGAATTTTCCCCAGGTCCATGGCAAAATTATACACCGCGGTTTCGGGTTTGTCAGGACAATCCCGTATGTCCAATCCGCGCTTGCTCCGAGGAGGCTTGTTCCACTATACTTTTTTTATGAATAATCCAGT
>JAITBL010000207.1 GCA_031283575.1 Treponema sp.
CCGCCGCATCAAGGCCTGCGGCTTTCTCTATGCGGCCTTTGAACTGGAAGGTTACCGTATGGGAAACCTTAACCGTGTCCTTGATCTTGCGCGCGACGCGCCCAGGGATAAATAGGGTAAAGATAGTGAAAACGCTGCACTTTGACTGTTTTGCCGGAATCTCGGGGGACATGGCCCTGGGCGCCTTTGTTGATTTGGGCGTAAATCCCGATGAACTGAAAAGCGAACTCGACAAACTTGGCGTATCCGGCTGGAAGCTTGATTTTGTAAAGGAAGAACGCTGCGGCATACTCGGGACCCGCGCTCTGGTTGACGCGCCGTCCGCGCGGCGTCATCACGATCATGATCACGCGGATGAACACGAACATACGCACGAGCATGATCATCACAATCACGAACATGAACATGATCACGCACATGAACATGAACACGCGCACAATTCGTGGAAAGAGATACGCGCCCTTATAGAGAATTCTTCCCTTAAAGACGGAGTCAAGGCGCGCGCGCTTGATATATTTTCCCGCATAGCGGCGGCCGAATCGGCCGTGCACGGCGTTCCGCCCGACGACATCGCCTTTCACGAAGTGGGCGCGCTGGATTCGATTATCGACATAGCGGGCGCCGCCGTCTGCCTTGACCTGCTTGCGCCCCGGCGGATCACGGCGGGCAGGGTGGAATTGGGCGGCGGTACCGTGCGCTGCGCTCATGGCATACTGCCGGTTCCCGCGCCGGCGACGCTGAAACTGTGCGCGGGCTTTCCCGTTCATACCGGCGGCTTTAACAGGGAGATGACCACCCCCACCGGCGCCGCCATCCTCGCTTCCTGTGTGGATGAATTTGTTGACTCCGCCTCATTCCGCGAAATAAAAACGGCCTACGGCATAGGTTCCCGTCGATTCGACAAACCCAACGCGCTCCGTGTTTCCTGGCGCGAAGAAACGGCCGGCTGCGAAACGGGAACGGCGGACGACTGGCTGAGCGAGGAACTTGTTCTGCTGGAAACGAACATTGACGATCTTTCGGGCGAAGAACTCGCCTTTGTCATGGAAAGACTTTTTGAGGAAGGCGCGCTGGATGTGACGATGACGCCCTGCGTCATGAAAAAATCCCGCCCCGCCGCGATCCTTGCCGCGCTTTGTGAAAAAGAAAAACTTCCCGCGCTGCGCAGGGCCTTCTTTCAATTCGCCGCCATCGGCTTTAGGGAAACGAAAGTCCTGCGGCATTCGCTGCGCCGCGAAGAGGCGGAACTGCGGGGCGGCTTTGGAACGGCGCGGATCAAGCGGTCGTTTTTGGACGGCAAAATCCTTCGCGAAAAAATAGAAGCCGCCGACCGCGCCGCGCTCGCCAGGGCCGAAAATATTTCCCTTGCCGAAGCGGACGCCCTGATCCGCGGCGAAATTTCGCGTAACGGGGAACGGCATGGCTGATATCGATCTTGGCTACGCGGTGATCGACGCCGAAAGGGCAAAGCGCACCGGCGCGCCCGAAACGGTTTTTTGCGGGGGAAAAACCGTGGAACAGGCTGAGGGGATCATGATCCGCATGCGCGAAGCGGGCATTCCGGTTTTGGGAACCCGCGCGAACGCGGAGCTGGCCGAAAAAATCAGGGGCCGTTACCGCGAGGCGGAGTATGACGAGACGGCGCGGGTGCTCCGCATAGGCCGCGCGGCCGATCCGGCGGGACTCGCGGCCGTGGTCTGCGCGGGAACTTCGGATCTGCCCGTCGCCAGGGAGGCGGCCCTTACGGCGGAATTTTTTGGCACCGCCGCCGTCGTCGAAGCGGACCTTGGCGTTGCGGGAATTCACCGGCTCTTTGCGCGGCTCGACATAATGCGAAGCGCCAACGTGATCGTCGCCGTCGCCGGTATGGAGGGCGCCCTTGCCGGCGTGATTGCCGGCCTCGTTTCGGTTCCGGTGATCGCGTGCCCGACCAGCGTCGGGTACGGCGCTTCCTTCGGCGGCCTTTCGGCGCTTTTGGGCATGCTCACTTCCTGCGCGCCGGGAATCGCGGCGGTGAACATTGACAACGGATTTGGCGCGGGCTATCTGGCCCATCAAATAAACATGCTGGCGCTGCGGGGAAACGCGGCGCGCAAAATTAACGCTGGCGGAACAACGCCGAAACAGGAGTGAAAAATGCACATGGCAGACGCTTTGCTGTCTCCCGCCGTGGGAGGAACGATG
Organism: Treponema sp.; assembly: GCA_031283575.1. Classification (GTDB taxonomy): domain Bacteria; phylum Spirochaetota; class Spirochaetia; order Treponematales; family Breznakiellaceae; genus JAIRYT01. The sequence goes on from JAITBL010000207.1 coordinate 2,185, forward strand.
ATCGCCGTAAGCGCCGGGGCGCTCGCCCTGGCGGTCAAAAAATCAGGCGCCGCGGGGACGATGGACGAAAAAAAAGTTCCCCTGATGGGAATTATGGGGGCCTTTGTTTTTGCCGCCCAGATGATCAATTTTACCATACCGGCGACGGGATCCAGCGGCCACATAGGCGGCGGTATACTTCTCGCCGCCCTTCTGGGTCCCTGGGCGGCGTTAATTACGCTGGCGGCGGTGCTGCTTATCCAGTGTCTCTTTTTTGCCGACGGCGGATTGCTCGCCTATGGCTGTAATGTTTTTAACATGGGAGTTCTTTCTTCGCTCATCGCTTATTTTATCATTTACAAACCCCTGATCGGCAAAAAATTGAGCGCCGGACGGCTCACGCTCGCTTCGCTGCTTGCCGTAATTGGGGGACTTCAGCTCGGCGCGTTTTTTGTCGTAGTCGAAACAGCGCTTTCCGGCGTGACGGAACTTCCGTTCGCTTCTTTCGCCCTGCTCATGCAGCCCATTCATCTTGCGATTGCTTTGGTCGAAGGCGTCATCACCGCCGCCGTCCTTGTTTTTGTGTACCGCCTTCGTCCCGAAATTATCGAAAACGCGGCGAAAGACGAACGCATTCCCCTGACGGTTTCGATCAAAAAGGTGCTCGTTAGCTTTGTCATACTCGCCGCGATCACCGCAGGGATGCTCTCGCTGTTTGCTTCCGCCTGGCCCGACGGTCTTGAGTGGTCCATGGAAAATGTCGCCGGAACCGCCGAGCTTGAAAGGGAAAGCGCCGTTCACAGCGCGGCCGGCGATCTCGTAAGCGCTTCGGCCTTTATGCCCGATTATGCCTTTAAGGGCGAGGCGGCGGAAAACCCCGCTGGAACCGCCGCGGCGGGACTGGCGGGAAGCGCAATCACGATTCTTCTTGCCGGCGGCGCGGGCCTTTTGATTGCTTCGCTGGGAAGGCGCCGCGGCCGGCCGGCGCTTTAGGCGGGAAACGCGCGCGCATGAATCTGGAAACAGCGGCGCTTCGCCTGCGCGGCCTCGAAACATGCGCGCTGGGCGGCAGCGTGATACACAGGCGGAGCGCCGGAGTAAAACTTGCCGCCGCCCTGGTTTTTATCGTACTCACCGTTTCGTTTCCCAACATGAAGCCCAGCGCCTTGTGCGCGTTCTTTCTCTATCCGGCGGCCCTGCTTGCCCTGTCGGCCGTGCCTCCTTCCCTGATTGCCGCGCGGCTTCTGCCGGCGCTTCCGTTTGTGCTGCTGGGGGCCGCCGGAAATCTTTACGCGCTGCGTTCGCCTGTTTTTGTCTGGGGGAATTTTGCGGTAAGCGCCGGTATGCTCGGCGCCGTTTCAATTTTCTTAAAGGCCCTTCTTACGGTAAGCGCGGCCCTGATCCTCGCGGCGACGACGCCCTTTACCAGGATCATTTCGGCGCTGGCGTATTTCCGCGCGCCCAACATTTTTTGCCTTCAGCTTGCTTTGACCTACCGTTATATCGGCGTACTTTCCGGCGAAGCTTCCCGCATGCTTGTTTCGTACCGTCTGCGATCCCGCAGGCGGCGTCCTGAAATACGGCACGCGGGAATGTTTTTGGGCCGCTTTCTTCTCCGCAGCTTCGACCGCGCCGGCCGCGTTTACAGCGCGATGAAGTGCAGGGGTTTTGAGGCGGGCATACGCCACGGAGTTTCCGGGCCCTGGAACGCGGGGGACTGGTTTTTTCTCGCCGCCTGTGTCCTGCCGCTTGCCGCGCTTCGTTTTTTTAATCTTTCCGCGTTTTTGGGTTCGGCGCTGCGGAAGCTTGCCGCGTGAAAACACAAAAGCTGCTTGAGGCCCGGAATGTGGAAGTCCGCTACCGCGGCGAAAGCGGCTTTGCCCTGCGGGACATTTCGTTTGTCCTGGGTGAAGGAGAGAAGGCGGCCCTTGTCGGAGCGAACGGCGCGGGCAAGTCGACGATGCTGCTTGCCCTCGCGGGAGTTCTTCCGTATACGGGAACAATCGATTATCTCAATTATACCGGTATCAATAATGCCGGTAGTGATTATGGTGAAAAGCGCCCCGGCCTTGTCATGCAGAATCCCGATGATCAGCTTTTTATGCCCACGGTCGCCGAGGACCTTGCCTTTGGCCCCCGTAACTTTAAAACGCCGGAAGATGAAATCGCCGCGCGTACGGAAAAAACCCTTGCCGCCCTTGGCATAGCCCGGCTGCGGGATCGCCTGACGAGCCGCCTTTCGGGCGGCGAAAAACGCCTTGCGGCCCTCGCGGGAATTCTGATGATGGAAAGCCCGCTGCTGCTGCTCGACGAACCCAGCTCTTTCCTCGATCCCCGAAGCCGCCGGCGGCTGCTGGACCTGCTTCGCGCGCGAAGCGAAGCCATGCTCGTCGCCACCCACGATCTGGATCTGGCCCGTTCTTTATGCGATCGGGTAATACTGCTGGGCGGCGGCACAATTCTCGCCGACGGCGGCGTCCGGCTCCTCGATGACGGGGTCCTGCTTGACGCCGGCGCTTTGTAACGCGGCTCAAACCGGTAGGGTATAATTGCATTTTACGCTTCCGTGTAGTAGTCTTAAAATGTTGGCGGCAAAATGCCGCCGAAAGAATAGGGGTATACGGGAAGCTGCGCTTCCCTTCCGATTGACGTTGGCGGCAAGATGCCGCCTACACTAAGGAGTATATATTATGAGCAAAATAGTACTTATCGGGGCAAATCATGCCGGAACCGCCGCCGCCAATACGATTCTGGATAACTATCCGGAACACCAGGTGGTGATTTTTGACGCCAACAGCAACATCAGTTATCTGGGCTGCGGTACGGCCCTCTATATCGGGGGTCAAATCGACGGAACCGAAGGGCTTTTTTATTCTTCCAAAGAAAACTTCGAGGCGAAGAAAGCGGTGGTTCACATGGAGACTTCGGTAAACCGCATCGACTTTGAGGGAAAAACGGTTTACGCCCTGGATAAAAACGGCGGGGAATTGACCGAAACCTATGACCGCCTGATCATCGCCACCGGTTCCCTGCCTATCACTCCGAACATCAAGGGAATCGACACTCCCCGCGTGGAGTGCGTCAAACTTTTTCAGGACGGACAGAAGATATTTGAACTGCTGGGTCAAAGCGACATCAGGACGGTTGCCGTTGTCGGGGCCGGCTACATCGGCGTTGAAATTGTCGAAGCGGTCCGCAGGCGGGGAAAAAAGCCCCTGCTCTTTGAGGCGCTTTCTACGAGTCTTGCCAGTTATTACGACGACTGGTTTACCCATGACATGGACAAGGTGCTCTCTGATAACGGAGTCGAACTGCATTATGGGGAACTGGTTCAGGAGATCGAGGGAAGCGGCAAGGTAACGGGCATTGTTACCAACAAGGGTTCTTACCAGGTTGACATGGTAATTATGGCCATCGGCTTTAAACCCAATAACAGCCTTGCGGCGAAGGAACTTGAAACGCTGCCCAACGGCGCTTACCGCGTTAATCTAAAACAGGAAACCGGCAGAAGCGGCGTCTACGCGATAGGCGACTGCGCCTCGGTGTACAGCAACGCGCTTCAGGACCGCGCCTATATCGCGCTGGCGACCAACGCGGTGCGCAGCGGTATTGTCGCGGGCCATAACGCGGCCGGTACGCCGCTGGAAGGCGCGGGCGTGCAGGGTTCAAACGGTATCTGCATCTGGGGCTACAAGATGGTTTCCACGGGGCTCAACCTTGAGGCCGCGAAAAAAGCGGGCTTTACCCCGTCTTACACCCAGTTTGAGGATATGCAAAAACCGGCGTTTATCAAAGAAGATAACAACAGGGTAAAGATACGCATTGTCTACGACAAAAATACGCGGCGTGTGCTGGGCGCCCAGATGGCCTCGTATCAGGATATTTCGATGGGGATACACCTGTTCTCTCTGGCGATAGAGGAAAAACTCACCATCGACAGGCTGGCGCTGCTGGACATTTTCTTCCTGCCCCACTTCAACCAGCCCTACAACTATATCACGATGGCCGCCCTCTCGGCAAAATAGATTCACAGGGTGACAGACAGTGCATCACGAAAGCTCGTGACGCAGTGTCTGTCACCCTGTGAAAAGTAAAATGATAAAATATTTTTTGGGCGCCATTACAAGTATTTTGGTATTTTTCTTATTATATTCATTAAACGAAACGCAAATAATATATACTGGGTAAAACTTTCCTTTGTGTCCTTCGTGCGCCTCCGTGGTTAGAAATCC
>JAITBL010000027.1 GCA_031283575.1 Treponema sp.
TTTCTTCTGTTACGTTTTCTTCTATCATGTTTACGTTTTCTTCTGTTGCGCTTGTCTCCGCCGCCGTTTCCCCGGAGGCATGGACATACTGTACGCACTGTTCCGGCCTGTAGAGCATGACGCGGTTGCGTCCGGCCCGCTTGGCGGCGTACATGGCGACATCGGCTTCGTTCACCATATGCTGCACATAATCCGCGTCCGAGGGATCGTCCCCCTGTTTGGTTTGGACGACGCCGAAACTGGCGTGCACGGAAACCGCAGCGTTTTCCAGCTGTACCTTGTTTGATTCAAGGGAAGAGCGAAGCCGTTCGGCGACCATCATTCCCGTCGGCTCATCGGCGTTATAAAAAAATATCGCGAATTCCTCGCCGCCGTAACGGCCCATAAAATCGGTTTTGCGTAAACCTTCGGCAATTATCCTGACTACATGGCGCAGGGTTTCATCCCCCGCGCCGTGCCCGTAGGTATCGTTAAAATTTTTGAAATGATCGATGTCGAAAATTGCCATACAACAGGGTATGTCGCGGTCAAAAGCGTGCCTGAGATCCGCGGCGGCCCGCTCAAAAAAGGAACCGCGGTTTAACGCGCCGGTAAGAACGTCGTGGCTTGCCAGATACTTAAAGCGGGCCTCGCTCTCCTGCAGGGCTTCCACGACCGTCTCGCGGCGGTCCACCTCGCTGCGCAGGTTATCGGTAAGCGCGGTAAGGGTTTCTTCTTTCTGCTTGAGCATGGAGAGGGTCCGGTTAAGCTGGCGGGTCATGTTATTGAAGGCTGTGGAGAATTCCCCCATAAAGCGGACTTCCTGGGAGAAATCGCCCTTTTCGACAAGCTGCACCTGCCAGATAAGATGCCGCAGATGGGCCTGCAGCGCCTTGAGGCAGCCGGGGATAATACCCCGCACCTTGATGGCCGGAGAAAAATCCCCCGCGGAGAACGAAAGCACCGCCTCGCGGATTCCCCTGATGTCTTCGTGGATTTCCCTTAAGGTCTGGTCTTCCGCGAGTTCCCCATCCAGCGGCGGAATGACGTTGTCCCGCAGAAGCCGGCGTACGTGAGCAAGTGCCTTAAGGGCGTCCATCGTTATTACGCTGTCTTTGCCTCAAAACGGCAGGTACGGGAACCGGTACACCAGCAATCGATTTCGCGCACATTAAAACCCCTGCCGCTGAATGATTCTAGGACGCCCTGAATAAAGCCCTCGTCGTAAACGCAGACCACGTCCGAAGTGTCGGGAAGCCCCGAGCAGTCCAGGTCCTCGTCTACGGTAAAGATAAAGTGCGAATTATCGTTTCTGGCCGACTCCACGCGGAAAATGCCGATTCCCAGCTGGTTGAAGGAATCCTGCACCTTGCCGGCAAGATCCGCGACATCCTTGGCGCCGGAAAGGAACTTTTCGTAGAAAGCCTTGCCCGCCATAACCCCCGCCTCACGGAAGAGATTGTCCGCCATCTCGGTGCCGTAATGCTGTTCCAGCACGTCGCGCAGGGTAAACTGAAAAAGGCGGTAAACCTCAATCCGCGTATTCGGCCCCAGACTGGGGCGGGCAACCTGCATATCGGCGCCGACGGTATTGTCCCAATCAAACTGGTACTTTCTCTTGTTCTCGCTCATGTCGCACTCCTTCAAATTTTTTCGCTTTGCCGTCAGTATACACCGGAAACGGCAGTCTGGCAAGCCGGCCGCGTGCGGAGCGCCGCAAAAGGGATGCGGCGAACGGCGACCCCGCCCTTCGGGAAGGGAAGAGCCGGGAGCATAAGCGTACTTCACGAGGCCGTCTTTTTGGGGTAGTATCAGGTTACGGGTTTTAGAGGGGAATATAACTTATGACGGATTTTGTTCATCTCCATGTCCATTCCGATTACTCACTGCTGGACGGCGCGGCTTCGGTACATGAGCTGGCCGCCCGCGCCCGGAAGCTGGGTATGAAGCACCTTGCCCTTACCGATCACGGCAATATGTTCGGCGCGATCAAATTTATGGAAGCCTGTCTGGGTTCCAGAGATCACCCCCTTAAAACGGGTGAAAGCCCCATTCACCCTATCATCGGCTGCGAATTCTACATGGCCCCCACTTCGCGTTTTGAACACAGGGGATCCGAAAAAAGCGAAAAATATTTTCACCTGATTCTGCTGGCCGCTTCGGGAGAGGGTTACCGGAACATGATGCGGCTCTCTTCCTATTCGTTCATGGAAGGCTTTTACTACAAACCCAGAATCGACCGCGAACTGCTTGAAAAATACCACGAAGGGATCATCGGCCTTTCCGCCTGCGTTGCGGGGGAAGTGCCCACGCATATTATTGACGGGCGCATGGACAAGGCGGAAGAATCCGCGCTCTGGTTTCGGGAATGTCTGGGCGAAGGCAACTTTTATCTGGAACTGCAGAATCACGGCATCCCGTCCCAGGCTGCCGCCAACAGGGGCATGATCGAATTATCGCGCCGGACCGGCATTCCCCTGGTTATTACCAACGACGTTCATTACATCGCGAGGGAAGACGCCGTTGCCCACGACACGCTGATCTGTATAGGCCGCCAGGAAAAGCGCAGCGATCCCGGCCACAAACCCTACGAAGGCGATCAATTTTATTTTAAAAGCGGAGACGAAATGGCCGCGCTTTTCCGCGAAAGCGAATACGGGGAAGCCCTGGCAAACACGGCGCGGATCGCCGAACGCATCAAAACCGAAATCGGGCGGCCGGGGCCCCTGCTCCCCGAATTCGAAATACCCGAAAACTTCGCGCTTGATCCCAGTCCCAGCGAAAACAGGGTAAGCGCCCTGCTCTCGTCCCGCAAACATACGAAGGCGGATACCGCCGCCGCCGACGGCGAAGAGCCGGTATTCGAAAAAGCGGAAGCGGAGGCGTCGCCGGAAGAAGATAATCCGCTCTCCGCGCCGCAAGCCGCGGCGGCGGAAAGTGAAGCGCCATATCCGCAAGCCGGCGCGGCGGCGGAAAGTGAAGCGCCGTATCCGCAAGCCGCGGCGGCGTACACGCCGGAGGAACTTGCCGCGGGGGAATTCCTGTGGCGCGAGACGATGACGGGCCTGGCGCGCCGTTATCCCGCGGCCGCGCAGGAAAACGGCGAGGAATGGCGGCGTCTGCGGGAGCGCGCCGAGTACGAGCTTTCCGTCATCATCGGCATGGACTTTACCGGCTACTTCCTCATTGTGGCGGATTTTATCAACTGGGCGCGGGAACAGGGCATCCCCATAGGACCGGGGCGCGGCTCGGGGGCGGGGTCCCTCGTAGCGTATTCGCTGCGTATTACCGGCCTTGATCCCATCCGCTTCGGCCTTGTGTTCGAACGCTTTCTTAATCCCGAACGTATTTCCATGCCCGACTTTGATCTTGACTTTTGCAACGAAAGACGCGAGGAAGTAATCCGTTATGTCAACGAAAAATACGGCAAAGACCGCGTCGCCCAGATCATCACCTTTGGAACCCTCAAAGCCAGGGCGGTGATCAAGGACGTCGCCCGCGCTCTGGACATCAGCCTTGACGAAGCGAACATGATTGCCAAACTCATCCCCGAAGATCCCAAGATCACGCTGAAAAAGGCGGTCGCGGGTGAGGGCCGTCTCGCGGAGCTTGCCGAAAATCCCAAATACACCGAACTCTTTGCCATAGCCCGCAGGCTTGAGGGAAAAAACCGCCACGCGAGCCTGCACGCTTCGGGCGTCGTAATCGGCAAAACGGAACTTATGGATTACGTCCCCCTCTACCGCGATCCCAAAACCGGTTCAGCGGCGGTTCAGTACACGATGGACATTATCGAGAACAGGGGCCTCGTAAAAATGGACTTTCTGGGGCTCAAAACCCTCGATCTTATTTCCCGTACCGAAGAGCTGGTCCGCCGGCGCGGCGCGGCCTACTCCGATTTCAGTATAGACGCCGTTCCCGAAAATGATCACGCGGTCTTCGCCATGCTGGGAGAAGGAAAGAGCGCCGGAATCTTCCAGTTTGAATCGGAAGGCATGCAGAAAGTTTTGCGCGACGCCAAGCCCACCTGCGTGGAAGATCTTATCGCCCTCAACGCGCTCTATCGTCCAGGCCCCATGCAGAACATTTCGCTTTTTATCGACTCGAAGCACGGCAGAATTCCCGTCTCGTATCCCGATCCCTGCCTTGAGGATATTCTCAGGGAAACCTACGGCGTGATTGTTTATCAGGAGCAGGTGATGAAGGTGGCCCAGCGCATCGCCGGTTTTACGCTGGGCCACGCCGACGAACTGCGCCGCGCCATGGGAAAAAAGAAAATGTCCGTCATGGTAAAAGAGAAGGCCCTGTTTATTGCCGGAGCGGAAGCGAAGGGCCACAGCGCCGCCGACGCCGATCGTATTTTTGAACTTCTGATTCCCTTTGCCGGTTACGGTTTTAACAAAAGCCACGCCGCCGCATACGCGGTGATCGCCTACCGCACCGCTTATCTCAAGGCAAACTTTCCCGCCGAATTTATGGCCGCCAACCTGAGCAACGAAATCAACAGTGTCGACAAACTTCCCTGGTATATTGACGAAACCCGCAAGATGGGAATCGAAATTGATCCGCCCGACATTAACCGTTCGGACAAACTCTTTACCGTCGTGGAAGGCCGTATCGTCTACGGCTTTTTGGGGATTAAGGGAATCGGCGAAGGTCCGGCCGGTGAAATTATTGAGCGGCGCGCGGCGGGGCCCTACAAAAGCTTTATGGATTTTCTTGACCGCGTTACGCTTCAAACCAACCAGGCCAGCCAGCACATCGTAAGCCGCAAGGTGATAGAGCTGCTCATCAAGACCGGAGCTTTCGATCAATTCGGCGTTAACCGGCCCACCCTGCTTACCAATATGGAAGCGGCCATCGACTACGCCCAGAGCAAAAAAGATGAAAGCAAATTCGGCCAGGCAAGCCTCTTTGGAGGCTCGGACGAAAAGATCTTTCCCGATTATAAATTTACGCCCCTGCCCGATATGGACCGTTTGGAGCAGCTGAAGATAGAGCAGGAGCTTATCGGCTTTTATTTTTCGGGACACCCCCTCGACGAATACCGGGATCTGTGGCGGCAGAAAGTTACCGTTGATCTTGGCGATCCCGATCGTCTTGAGGCGGGAGAGGCAATACTCGTCGGCATTATCAAAACGCTGCGACCGATCACCGACAAGGGCGGAAAACCCATGGCTTTCGCTTCGCTTGAAGACTACAACGGCAGCATCGATCTGATCTTTTTCAGCCGCGCCTGGGAAAGCTGCCGCGATGAAATCGAAATCGAGGCGGCGCTTGCGCTCAAGGGCAGAATCGACAAAAAAAACGGAAAGACAAGCTTTATCGCGGGCTCCCTGCTTGACATCAGGAAGCTGCAAAAATTGGCCGCCGCAAACGTTTCCAGGGGAAACGGCGCTTCCGCGGGAAACGGCGCTTCCACGGGCAACGGCGTTTCCACGGGCAACGGCGTTTCCGCCGCAAAAGGCGCTTCCGCGGGAAACGCCGCCGTTACCGCCCCCGCGGGGAACGGCTCGTCCACGGGCAACGGCTCGTCCAAAGGCAACGGCGTTTCCGCGGGAAACGGCGCATACCGGGAAGTACACATACGCCTGCAAAAAACGGCGGCCCTGCGGGAAGCGGAACTTTTTCCCCTGCGAAATTATCTGCTGGCCAATCCGGGTTCCGCGCCGGTTTTTATCCATGTTCCCGCTTCCGGCTGGCCCCGAGGCGAAGTGGTTATCCGCGGTTCCCCGCTGATGTGTACGGCGGGGGACATTGAGCATCTGGCGGCGCTCAAAAAAAATCCCGCCGTCGAGGAGGCCTGGGGGGCATGACGTACCTCACGAGCATGCTGGCGGGAATTGTCAGCATTTACCAGATACTTATTTTCGCCCGCATACTGCTTACGTGGTTTCCCGGTTTTAATTTCGGCCGTTTCTACTTTTTTCTTTGCGGCGTCTGCGATCCCTATCTTAACTGGTTCCGCCGTTTTCGCTTTACCCGCCGCGGCATCTTTGATTTTTCGGCGATCATCGCCATCGCCTTTCTCTCGCTGGTTCACCGCGTACTTAAAGACTGGGTGTCCCTGAGCGTGGGAAACGTACTTGCGATGATCCTCACTTCTCTCTGGACGATCTTTTCCTGGTTTATCGGATTTTTTATCATCGTCCTTCTGATACGCCTTGTGGGTTATCTTTCGAACGCCAACATCTATGCGCCGTTCTGGCATTTTGTCGATCTGGTCGCCCAGCCGGTAATGTACCGTATCTGCCGTATCTTTTTTCCTTCGCGTTTTCTCCACTACATGGCGCGGCTTTTGATTTCGATTTTTGTTCTTTTGGTACTTCTGGTAACGATCCGGGCGCTTACGGAACTGGGAACCGTTTTTCTCGCCAGCCTGCCGGTATAATGTTCCTGCGGGAATTGCTCGATCCCATCGAAAAAATAAAAGGCGCGGGCCCCGCCGCCTCCCGCATCCTTGCCGCGGCGGGAATCACCGGCGTGGGACAGCTTCTCTCGCGTTACCCGCGCGACTACGAGGATCGCAGCCGCGCCGTTCCCCTGCGCGACTGGCGCGGCGGTCCGGTCTGTACTACAGCCCGGGTAATCGCCCACGACTGGTTTGGTTTTGGCGCGATGAAGACCCTCAAAGTGTACATCGAAGACTCAGGCGATCGCGCGTGTCTTGTCTGTTTTAACCGGCCCTTTCTGCAAAAAACGCTTTCTGTCGGAGAGCGTATCAGGGTCTGGGGGCGCTTTTACTACAAGTACGGGGAACTTCAGGCCAGCGCTTTTGAAACCGACGCGGAGGGCGGAAAAAAATTCGGCGCGATACTGCCGGTCTATCCCCTCTCGTCGGACCTCAGTCAGGCGCTGCTGCGAAAGCTGACCAAAAACGCCCTGGAACAATACGGAGCGTTTATTGAAGACGAAGTGCCCGCCCCCGTTGCGGAAAGCGAGTCGCTGCTTCACAAGGGTGAAGCGGTCAAAATCATCCACTATCCTCCCTCGCGCGAAGCGCTGGAAAAAGCGCGGAACACCCTCGTCTATGAGGAACTCTTCTATCTGGAAACGCTCGTGGGCCGCCGCGCCCTGGAACGCGGGAGAATGGCGCGGCTTCCTTCATCTTTACCCGCTTCGGGCGGAACGGCGGCCGGGACACTGAGCGCCCTGCAGCGGCAGCTGGTGGAACGACTACCCTTCGATTTGACGGCGGGACAGACCGGCGCCCTTGCCGAAATCAACGCCGATCTTGCCGGCGCCCGTCCCATGGCCCGCCTGCTTCAGGGCGATGTCGGTTCGGGCAAAACACTGGTGGCTTTTCTTGCCGCGCTCGCGGTGATCGAAGGCGGAGGCCAGGCGGCGCTTATGGCCCCCACGGAACTGCTTGCCCGCCAGCACGCCGAAAACGCCGCGCGGCTCCTTGAACCGCTGGGCATACGCCCCGCCTACCTTAGCGGAAACCTTAAGGCGGCCGGAAGGCGGGAACTGCTCAGGGCGCTCGCGGCCGGTGAAATCGATCTGGCGCTGGGAACCCACGCTCTTTTTTCCGCCGGCGTAAACTACCGCGCCCTGCGTATGGCGATCATCGATGAACAGCAGCGCTTCGGCGTCATTCAGCGGCAAAAGATACTTGCCAGGGGAAAGGATGGGCAGCCCACACCCCACCTCCTTATGATGAGCGCGACCCCCATACCGCGCACCCTCGCCCTCACCGTCTTTGGCGATCTTGACGTATCGGTCATCGGCGATATGCCCGGCGGAAGAATGCCCGTGGAAACCCATCTTGCAAAAGATTCCAACGCGCAGAAGGTCTATGACTTTGTACGGAAGCAGCTTGACGCCGGACGCCAGGCCTACTTTGTCTATCCCCTTATCGGCGA
>JAITBL010000088.1 GCA_031283575.1 Treponema sp.
CTCGACTGTAATGGGCGGTTTTTCGGCGTTTCTCCGGTCCCCTGCTTGCGCGGGGACGGAGGCCAAAAAACTCCCCACTCGTTACCGGTTTCGCTATCGCTCGACTGTTGGGTCCTGCCTACAGACATTCAATGACGGCTTTGACAAAGGCTTCGCAGGCGCCGGTTAAACGGCGGACCGCCCGAAAGAGAATCGCTTGTGGAATACGCCTGTTATACGGCATCTCGCCCGACGGGCTTTGCGTAGATACGCCTGATTTCTTTGTAGCGGAAACATCCTGTAATATGATCATTCACAATGCCCGTCGCCTGCATGTGGGAATAGAGGATCACGCTGCCCAAAAAACGGAACCCGCGCTTTTTCATGTCCAGAGCGATTTTGTCGGATAGTTCGGTACGGGCGGGCAGCTCCGAAAGGCTTTTCCATTTTCCCACAACCGGACGGTAATTTCCCGCGGAGTCCTTTTTGGTAAAACCCCAGATGTAGGCGGAAAAACCGCCGAATTCTTTTTGGATTTCACGAAAGTGCCGGGCGTTGCTTATGGACGCCTCGATCTTGAGCCGGTTTCTGACAATGCCCGGATCCGCCAGCAGCTTTTCCTTTTTCTTTTCCGTGTACCGGGCCACTTTTTCGGGATCAAAATTGTCGTAGGCCTTACGGTAGTTTTCCCGCTTTTTCAGGATCGTTATCCAGCTTAGCCCTGCCTGCGCCGACTCAAGCACGAGGAACTCAAAGTGCGTTCTGTCGTCAAAAGACGGAACGCCCCATTCCGTGTCGTGATAGTGCATATAGAGTTCGGAACCTTCGCACCATTCACAGCGTTTCATTCGCGGCGGGGTTTGATACTCCGCCCCCTGGGGCGGTTCAGAAAGGTTATGTTTGGATCGCATGGCAGCAAACCCCACAGTTAAATAATTAAGAACAACAACGCCCGCCCTTAGAGCGGGGAGAGTCGTGTTTTTCCATCAAAGTCTTGCCTATCCATGCCAAATCGTCAAGTCCGCGATACCCAGGGCGTTACCGAACGTTACAGAACCTGTTCGGTTCGTTCAATGATGTCGTCCTGGGTCTGCCGGGAAAGAACGTTGAAGAAAGCGCTGTAACCGGCAACCCTGACAATCAAATCCTGATGCTGTTCAGGGTGAACCTGGGCGTCCAGGAGCGTTTCCCGGGAAACCACGTTAAACTGCACATGGAAGCCCTTGAGCCGGTTGAAAAAGGCGTGGAGCAAAAATATCAGCTTGCCGCGGTTTTCTTCCGATTCCAGCATGGCCGGCGTTACCTTTTGGTTAAGGAGGACGCCGCCGGTGATTTCGGGTATGGGCAGTTTGGACACGGACTTGAAGACGGCGGTGGGGCCGTGTTTGTCCATCGCGTGGGAGGGCGAACATCCTTCCGCAAGAGGCTCGCCGGCTTTGCGCCCGTCGGGGGTCGCCGTGGTACCCGCGCCCTGGGGAACGTTTGCCGAAATCGAAGAAGTTCCCGCGTAGTACACGCCGCCAATCGGTCCGCGCCCGTAACGGGTGTTGTGGTATTTCTTCATCTCGTCGATGTACACGTCATAAGCCTCCCGGACAAGGGAATCGGCGTAGTCGTCATCGTTGCCGTATTTTGGCGCGGCGATAAGCAGCTCCCGGATACGTTCGTTTGCCACGCCTTCAAAGTTATGCCGCAAGGCGTTCCACAGTTCCGCCGTGGTCATCAACTTGTCCTCAAATACGCATTTTTTTATCGCCGCAAGCGAATCCGCAAGATTGGCGATACCCACCTGAAGGTCGCTGATAAAATCGTAGACCGCTCCCCCTTCTTTCAGGTTAAGCCCCCGCTCGATGCAGTCATCACAGAGAGCCGAACAGAGAATGTCCGCCGTGTCCCGTTCCAAAACCGTGTCGGCGGTCGAATCAATAATCACGCACTGGCGGGTAAATTCCCTGATGATCCTGTCCCAGGCGGACATCACTTCGTCGAAAGACTTCATGGCGGTAAAATGCCCCACGCCTTCGCAGACCTTGATCCCCGATTCGATGTCCACGCCGTTGTTGAGCGCGATAAGCAGCGACTTGGGAAAGTTGAGAAAGCTCATCCCCGTGCAGCGGTAGCCCCATTTGCCGGGAACGGCCACTTCCACGCAGCCTATGGCGCTGTAATTGCAGGCGTCTTCTTTTTTTACGCCCTTTTCGATAAACGAAGGAATGATCACCTCGTCGCTGTTGAAGGCGGGCATCCCGAAGCCCAGGCGCACCACCTCGATACACTCTTTCATAAACCGTTCGTCAAGCAGTTTGTGATAACGTACCGTCAGGTTTGGCTGGGGGAGCCGGGTCTGGGCGACACTGCGGAGGATCAGAAACGACAGGGGATTTACCGCGTCCGATCCGTTTACGGTTTGTCCGCCGATGGTAACGTTTTGATAGAGAGGGCTGCCCGCGGAAAACCGTGTATGGCTCCAGCTGCGTATTTTATTAATGGTGAAGGTTTTAAGCCACAGGTTGCTTAATAGTTCGCAGGCGGCGTCACCGGTAATTTTTCCCGCCTTGATGTCCCTGTCGTAATAGGGAAAGAGAAACTGATCCATGCGTCCGTAGGAAAGCGAATGTCCGTTGCTTTCGATTTGCAGGCACAGATGTACAAGCCACGTTGACTGTAGCGCCTCGTAAAAACTTTCCGCGGGGCCGGCGGGAACTTTATTCAAAATTGCCGACATTTCCAAAAGTTCGGCCCTGCGCTTGTTATCGGTCTCTTTTTCCGCCATGGCCGCGGCAAGATCGGCGTAACGTTTGGCGAAGGCGACGGTCGCGTCAACGACAATGGAAACGGCGCGGTAAAAATAGGACTTCGCCAGATTCCGGTAATCGGTAAGGTCGAGGGCGGCGCATTTTTCTTCGGCCCGGCGCCTGTATTCCAAAAGCCCTTCCCGCAGCATGCGGCCGTAATCGACGGCAACGTGGGCATCGCCCGACGTGATGTTTCCTTCGGCCTTGATGATCCCCAAATCGTAAAACACCTTTGCCGAAGCGGGCATCGCGGCAAGTCCCCTGTCTTTTACGGTATTGTGTTCCCAGAACGGGGCGATTTCCCGCAGGGTTTGTTTGTTTTCTTCGGTGATGTAAAAACGGTCGCCGTCGCGTTTTTCAAATTCGTCCAGTTCCGCGACAACCCAATCCATCGCGTATTCGGGAAAAATCGGCGCGGAACGGTTGCTTGAAGCCTGATTTCCCGCGAGCAGGGTTTCTTCCTCGATAAAAACGCTCATCTTTTCGAGTATGTTTTTGTACATCAGCGCGCGGCGAATCGCCAAAGGCTGCTCCATGTTTTCCCGGTACACAGCGGTGGTGATCTTTGCGCGTTCGACGCACACATTGGGTTTTGCGTTCAGCAGTTTCATTCTGAACTGATGCATACGGTTCGTAAGGGTTCCAAAATGGTTACTCACACAAGTCTCCTGAAAATTAAAATAACAGCTCGGCGGCGCCGATGATTCCAAAGTCATCACCGAGTTCCGCTTCCTTGAAATAAACAGGCATATCGTTTTTGTTGTACTGATCAAAGACCGATTTCAT
>JAITBL010000150.1 GCA_031283575.1 Treponema sp.
CCGCCGCGTCAATCGGAAAGGAAGCGAAGCTTCCTCATCACCCTTTCCTGGGCGGCATTTTGCCGCCGCGTCAATCGGAAAGGAAGCGAAGCTTCCTCATTCACCCCGCTTTCCTGGGCGGCACTTGCGTTTTGCCCGCGTCGGAGGTTATGATTTTTTTAGTATGGCACAAAAGCGAAGCGCGTTCAAGGCTCCCCCTTCCCCTCCAGCCGGATTTATACCCGATGATTTTCCCGGTTCCTTTCGCACCGTCTTCGCCGTGCTCGCCCGAAGCCGCCTGAGGCCGGCCGCCCTCCGCTGTATTTATTTTGCGGCCCGCCACTTTTTCGGCTTTCAGTACAAGTCGTCGCTGTTCCCCGGAAAGGTTCCCGTGTCGTGGTCGGATCATCCGCTGGATGAAAGCGTTCCCTTTGATCCTTTGCGGGTTAAAATCTATCTGAGCTTTGTTCCCTTCTGGGTCCGCATTACCGGCTTTCTCCTTATCCGCCGCAAACGCGAAGATCTGGCGCTGGACTTTATCAACGCGATAGCCGCCCTTTACCTCGACGCCTCGTCCGTGTACCGGAAAAATCTTTCCACCACAAGGCGGCCCTTCTATATCAAAAACCCTTCCTTTCTGTTGATTCATATTACCGATCCCCATCTGATGTGCATTCCCAGCCTCCACGTAATGATTGTGATCCGCTGTTACACACGGATGCGCGAGTACGCGGAAGCGCTGGAAACGGAAAACGCCGCTTACTGCAGCGCCGTATTCCGTCACGCGCTGGCGATTACCGAAGCCGTACTGCTTGTCAAGCAGCACGGCGTCAACTGCATAGCCGCGGCCCTGTTCGCCATGAGCGCCCTGGACCGGAACTTTCCCCGCGGAGAGGCCGAACGTTTTACCGCGGCGCTTTTCGCCTCGGGTTTCGAAAACGGAGCGGCCCTGAGAAAACACATTCTTGCGCTTTACGGTGAATTTCTTGACGCCTACACGCGGTCCCCTTCGGACGGCTGGGCCGCTCCCCTGCTTGCTTTTCTTGAAAAGCTGCCCCAAAAGCGAAAGGCATGACGCGAGCGCGAACGACGCCGGGTAACATACTCTGAACAAGCTTGCGTATTCGGTAAAGGCGGAGTATTCTGTAATTGGAGGATGTCATGATTGACAGCAAGAGCGCCATATCGCGGGTAGTTGAACTGGGGGAAAGAGAAGCCACCGTCCTTGAAAATTCGTGTATCAGGGTCATGATCGACGATCAGGGCGGCATGACCCCGGAACTTTCCGGACGCCGCGCATCGGGCGAATGGCTCAATGCCCACTGGCTGCCCTGGTTCCGTTCCAATTCAGGCGAAAAGTACAACGACAACGAACACGGCTCCTTTTGGAAGGCAAAGCTGCTCTATCAGATAGCGGGGAATTTTCCCTGCCTTCCCAGCTTTGGACCGGGCCACATTATCGACGGCGTTCACATGCCTCCCCACGGCTGGACCGCCAATGAAACATGGCGTTATGTTACCAGCGATACCGATGAATCGGGAATCGTGTGGACCCTTTCGGTCATGGACAGTCCCGCCGGCGAGATTCCCCTTTCGTTCAGCAAGATCGACGCGCTGCTTCCCAACCAGGGGGTACACTACACCAGCCTGAGGGTGCGGACCAGGGGCAATGAGGACATCGAAATTTGCGCGGGGAATCACAATATTGTCGGCGCGCCTTTTTTAAGCCAGGGCTGCCGTGTCTCGGGCGCCGCCAAACGCTGGATCACGCCGCCTCCCGGAGGCGAGTTCGATACGACAACCCGTCTGGCGCTGGGCGCCGAATTCGCTTCGCTGGACAAGGCGCCCCTGCGTAACGGCGGCAAAACCGATCTTTCGGTAACCTCCCCTCCCATCGGTTACACCGATTTTGTCGCCGGCGCCCTTGACAGATCGGCGCGGCTCTGCTGGCTTTCCACGGTGAATCCCGCGCTCAAGATGGCGTATATTTCCTTTTCGCCCGGACCTGCCGCGGCGGCCGATGACGACATTGTTCTTTACTTTAACGAAATTTGGATGCAGTACGGCGGACGGCCCTTTACTCCCTGGGCGCCCTACGAAGGCGGACCCGATCAAAGCTACTGTCTGGGCGTGGAAAGCGCCGTTTCCGCCTACGCTTACGGACTGGAATACTCGCGGGAACTGCATGAGCTTTTGGGGAACCCCACCACGGTCACCATTCCCGCGGCGGGATACAAGACGCTGCGGAGCGGCGTTCTCTTCGCGCCGTATGACGGCGGCGTTCTGGACGAGGGAACGGCCGATGTACAGGGCGAAAATGAAAAACTCGTATGCGCCGGAAAGGGAAAAGTTATCTTCGACGCCGACCCGCGCTTCGAAGCGCTGCGCGGGCTTGAAGGCCGCCACGTATAACAAACGCCCCTTCAGGGCGGGAGTTATACTTCCTGGTGACAAACCAGGTTTGTAACATCTAAAACTTTAAAATTAACCGCGAAGGCGACGAAGGGAAAAAACTCTTTCTGTTCGTGGGGTTAGTGTGGTTCGTGGTAAAACAGACAACCAGTTTAATATAACCACGAACCACCCGAACGGACACGAACGGGTTCCGTTCTAATGATATTTTGCCAATTACACAAAAAATCTGACAGGCCCTCTGTTCGTGAGGTTTGTGCGGTTCGTGGTAAAAATATCACTCTTTCTGTTCGTGGGGTTTGTGGGGTTTGTGTGGTTCGTGGTTAATCCTAAAGTACAGTTTTAGCTGTTACAACCTACCAGCCTCCGCCAGTCCCGCCGCGGCAAGGAAGGCGCGAAACGAATCGGGAAGGGGGGCTTCCAGCTCGAGGACGCCGCCGTCTGAAGCGGGAAAGCGGAGGCTGTGGGCATGGAGAAGAAGGCGGCGGAGGCCGGCGTTTTTTTTAAGGGCTTTGTTGAGGGCGAAGTCTCCGTATTTGT
>JAITBL010000165.1 GCA_031283575.1 Treponema sp.
ATTTCACCATTCTGGTAAAAACGTTCTTCAAACGTCGGGGAATTTCCTTCAAACTGATACGGGGCAATATCACCCATAAACCACTCCCCTATTCACTTTATCACCCTTCTCGCGCCTTGTCCAGCTTTTCCCTGGTTCCCTTGTACTGCCGGTACAGCGTTTCGGTCGCGTTCCGGCGTAGCTATCCAGTGGCCGGGGTATTCTTCAAGATGGACGAGCTGTATGCCGTCACGCGTTCTGGTCGTTAGCCTGATACCTTCCTTGTTTTTCGCCTTCCCATGCGGTAATTGTATAACACATATACAAGTTTTGGAAAGAATTAATTACAAGTTACCGTAATTCCTTATACTATAAAGACTTGCAAAAAGTTAAATCATCTCCTGGGGGAGTCGAACCCCCGTTGCCGGGATGAAAACCCGGTGTCCTAACCACTAGACGAAGGAGACATTTTGTTTTATTTACTATATAAAAAATCACCGTTTTTGTCAATTATACCTTGTACGTCCCGAAAGCGCGTAACACAGAAGCAGAGGCTATCCGCGCATTTTCAGTTTTTCAAGAAGCAGTTCCCGGAATTTTGCGGCGCCCGGCGAGGCGGGGTCCAGGGCCAGGGAAGCTTCGCAGTCCGCCAGGGCGGCCGGATAATCAGCCTCGTGATAGTAGGCCTGGCCCCGCCGGTACAAGGTAAAATTTTGATAGGGATTAATCTCCAGCGAGACGCTAAAATCCTCGACGGCCTTTTCGTACTCGCGCTGTACCGAATGTACCACGCCTTTATAGTAAGCGGCCTTGTAGGATTTTGGATCATATTCCAAAGCCTTGCCAAAATCCTCGATGGCCTCATCATAGCGGGACTGGGCAAAATTGGCCATTCCCCGATGTTTGTAGATCAGCGAGGTAACCGAAGGGTCCGCTTTCATTTCAAGGATACGGCTGTAAAAACCGATTGCCTCTTCAAAACGGTTCTTGTTGTGCGCATAAAGGGCGTTGAGAAGCAGATCGTCGATGGTGGCCGTTCCGTCGCTTCGGGAGGGCATAGTTACCGGCTCAGGGCGGACCTCCGCGGCGGCCTCCTCAAAAAGCAGTCCGTCGGTGGCCTCTTCGATTTTTCGGTAAAATGAGTCGCGCCGCTTGCCCAGTTCGCTGTTAAGCTGGCGCTGATAGCTGCGGATCTCCTGGAAAATGCTGTCCGCCAGAGAAAGGCTGGCGTTAACCGCGGCCAGTTTGCGCTTCATGGGGTCATCGAAGGGGGTAAATTCCGCCTTGTAAACCAGTTCATGTTCCACCTCGGCCCACGCGTCCTGCAATATGGTACGAATTTGAATTTCAGCGTGGGTACAAAGGCAATCGCCGTACTTTTTTAACAATTCACCGGGTATTTCGATGAGCAGATGAATTGACTCATAGCCGAATTCCTTAAAACTAAAAGCGGAACCTTTGTGATCAAGCTCGGTAACGGTAAAAGATCTTCGGATAGCCCGTTGCGCCGCGGAAAGATCTTCCAGAAAGGGGCAAATAACCCGCAAACCGATCAAATCGGAAATTCCGTCCTCCCCGCCGTTTTTAAGGGCGCGCAAATATTTTTTGTAATAGGAATTAAATTCCTTGGGCCGCCCCTTGATAAGGGGCGGTGAGGCAAAGTGCTGCAACAGGGCTTCCAGGGCTTCGGCCAGATCCCGCGTAACCAGACGCCGCGCCTCGGCGGTGGCGTCGTAACGGGATCGAAGCGTATTACGGTCCGGCAGTTTTTCCATAGCGTAAAAAACAGGCCGCCTGATTCAGACGGCCTGTTGTCAATCACCTTTCTATTTCCGCATTTAGCGGAACATGTCTATTTCCACGTCAGTGGAACATGTTTATTTCCGCTTTAGCGGAACATGTCTACTGCTGAGCGCCACCCGCATTACTATTGGAAGGCGAAGGAGTAAAGGCATTCTCGGTAGCCTGCTTCTGCTGGTCGATATAACGCAGAATCTGGGACTGCCCGAACTGTTCCATTTCCCATTTTTTCTTGGCCTCTTCCCTGGTCTGGATGATCTTCCACAGCCCTTCGTCGTCAATATCGCGATCGGTATCGAGAACGGCCTTGTCGTAGATCATCTTCACATCACGGAAGTATACGATACAGTCCCCGCCGCCCCTGTCGGCATCCCGCTTGACAAGAAAGCCGCCGAACTTGATAAACGGCGTGGTATTGGGATACAGGGGATAAAGCTTGAGTTCGCGGTTCCTCACCTGAACTATATAGGCGGGGTTGTTCCAGATAAGGTCGGCCCAGCCGTCAAATTCAAGGTAGCCCATAAACACGGTCTTTTCGGTCCCCGTCGAATCGATCAGTACCGTCGACAGACTGTGGGGGAACTGGAGGCCGTAAACCCGTACCGAAACGGCTTTAATCGTTCCGACGTTCTTGACGACCCCAAGGCCATAGTCGGCCCTGCCGTCGCCGTCCTCATCGGGGCCTTCAAAGCGCGACAAAGCCATAACACTGTTGTTCTCGCCGCCGGTAACGTTTCCGTCATCATCAATGGTACCGGTGGGCTCGTAAGCGGGAATATCGAACGGAGGCTTGATAAGAGCCCAGGAATTCCAGGGCTCCACGGGGAAGTTGATCCTCACGCCCAGTACGGTTCCGTACTGTTTGGACTGAGCTTCCTCGGCATAGGTAAGCACCTCACGATTCACTGTCCGCGAAGACGAAGCGAGAAGGACGGTCCAGTTTCTGATAGCCAGCGAGGTCTTCATGATCCGCTTTTGCTCATCGGTAAAACTGCCTCCGGAGACAGCGCCGTAGTCCATAATGGTGGCCCTGTTCTGGGTCATCTCGGCTTCCTGTCCTTCCGGTGTCGAAGGATCGGGAATAATATCAGCGCCAAGCTTGGTGAAGTCTATGAGCACCGACTCTTCAGCAAACAACCCTCCGGCCGCCAACAGCGCGATGGTTAAAAGAATGAATATCCGTTTCATTCACAACTCCTTTGCAATCCAGTTATATAAAGATCAAGATACATAAGAATATATTGCTTTCGCAAATTTTGTCAAGGCCTTAACCAAATATCTCGCGGAATTCCTCAAAAAATACCTCATTTCCGTTGATAAAAAGCTTTACATCCGAAATCGAGAGGAAATTTCGCCTGATTCCGCGGTTCAGGGCCAGCAAAGCGTCAAAAACCTCCCTGTCCCTGCCGACCGGAAGGGCGGCTTCACCACTCAGATCGGCATAAACGGTCCCGTCCCGCAGCATCAGGGACCGCAGACGGGTTCCTTTTGTTACCAGCGGGGCAAAATCCACCGAAACCGGACCGAGCAGGACTTCTTCCAGGTAGTAACGCAGGTTTGTTTCTTCCGAAGCGGCCTTAAGCAGCATACGATCCTCGACCGCCGGCTGGCCGGTAGTATAGGTAAAAAACTCGAAAGTCCGGCGGACATTGCCCGCCCTGCCCAGCTCGATAAAGGCGAAAACACTGATCACAATCAGGTAGGCCAGACGGCGGAGTATCTTAAACAGGGAAATTCCCATATCACTCCCTAGGGGGCGACATAACCCCCCGATTTCTCGAATTCTTCTATAAAATCGGTGATTCCTTTATACAACGAGGCGGCATAACTTTTCAAGCCCTCCTCACTGGCCATGAACTGGGCGTCCTGGAGGTTCGTGACAAAACCCAGTTCCACAAGGACGGCGGGCATACGGGCGTTGCGGATCACGTACCAGTTTTCGGCCTTAAGGCCCCGCGCGGGAATGCGGCTCCCCAGCGCTTCCCTGAAACGGTTGAGGATGAACTGGCCGATCCGCGTACTTTCCGAGGTAAATTCCTCTTCCAGCATGTCGTTGAGGATGGGGATAACCTCTTCGGCGTCCGCGTACTTTTCGCGGTCGATGAGGGTGCGGCGGGTCTCGGCGGGCAGATACCAGACCTCGTAGCCCCGCGCGGCCTTGTTGAGCGAGGCGTTCGCGTGGATTGAAACGTAGATTATCGCCTCGTTTTCCCTGAGGGGAACGGCGTTGGCGATGCCCACCCGCTCTTCCAGGGTCGGGTAGCTGTCGCCGGTGCGGGTAAGGAGTATGCGCTTGTCGGGAAAGGCGGCGCCGAGCAGGGTCGAAAGGTTTTTCGAGACCGCCAGGGTTATCTCTTTTTCGACCGAGCGGAAGGTTTTGCCGTTGACCGTATGGGTTCCCACCGCTCCCGAATCCTTGCCGCCGTGACCGGGGTCAATGATCACCGCGGCAATGCGGAAGCGGGTCCTGTCTTCTTCCAGTATGCGCGAAAAGGCGGCCCTGACGGGCTCCACAAAAGACGCGGGAAAGAGGAGGCGGCCGTTTTCAAGATAGGGAAGGTAGAGGGTGACAAGTTCGCGGCTGTCAAGCAGGGCCATACCCTGTTCGCCGGCCGCTCCGGTGTAAAAATTAAGCCGGTGTTCGCCCTTTACAAAGACCCCCGACTGAAAAAAGGGGTCCCAGGTAAGCGGGCCGAGTTCCTTCTGGGCCTCGTCCAGCGTATAAATTTTGCCCGACCGCGCCGCCTGGGCGCCGGCGGGAAGGGCGAACACCAGCAGCAGAAAAACGCCCACGCAGACGGACGGCGCTTTTCCCTTCCGTTTTACCGGTCTTTGGCGGTACATTCGGCGTAATAACAGGCGCCCTGATAGCCGCCGCGGATCAGGGCGGCCCAGAAACTGCGGCCCAGGAAAGGGGCTTCCGTTCCCAGCGGCAGCGAAAGCCCCAGCAGATCCCGCACGGCGCCGAGGCTTTCGCCGGGGCGCCGGCCTATATAGTCGCCGCGCGGGGCCGAATCCAGCAGGCCGGGAAAGGGATAGACGGAAGCCCGTTCAAGACAGGCGTTCCGGCGCGAGAGTTCATTCGGTTTAAGATGATCTGAAGCGCCCGACATATTGGTTTCGGGGATTTTTCGCAGCTGTTTCTGAAGGGCCTTGTCCAGAA
>JAITBL010000186.1 GCA_031283575.1 Treponema sp.
GCCCCGCTGCCGCCGGAGCAGAAAAAATCTTCCCAGGGGCCCGAGAGTTCGTCGGTACGCTGGGGACAGTAGAGGCCCCCTGACCCGCTGATCTTCCCCGCCTGGGGTTCCAGGAGCCCTGCCGCGAGCATGAGGAAGGTTGACTTTCCCGCGCCGTTATCCCCGGTAACGCCTGTCCAGCCGGGATGAAACTCCGCGGAAATATCCCGCAACACAGGGTCAACCGAGGAAGGATATGAAAAACAAACGGAATTAAAGGATAAGACCATGGAAGCTCCGCGTCTGCGGCGTTCCCGGTTAAGGGGCCTAAGCCCAAAAAATTTTAACCGGAATGTTATAGAATGTACAAAGAGGATTACCGCGTTTGTTCCGTCCTCTCTGTTATCCTCTGTACATTCCGGCCCTTTTCTTTTTGTGAGTGAAGTTGACTTAAAGCTATATCAGGAGAGGCGCTGTGTCAATATTTGTTTCGCAAAAAACCGCGCCTGTCCGCGCCCTTACGACAATCTGCCCCTGAATTCCCGCGAAACTTCCCGTTGAATGTCGCGCTCACGAATATCCGCCCGCTTGTCATAAACTTTCTTTCCCTTGCAGAGTCCCAGTTCCACTTTGACCCGTCCCTTTTTAAAATAAAACGAAAGGGGAATGAGGGTATAACCCTTTTCTTCGGTTTTACGGGCGATGCGTTTGATCTCGTCGCGGTGGAGAAGGAGCCTTTTTTTGCGGTCCGGATCGTGGTTAAAAACAGACGAAAAGGGATTTTCGGCGATGCGCAGCGAGTTGAGCCACACTTCGCCCCTTGCCACTTCGGCCCAGGCGTCGGGAAAGGAAATTTTACCGTCGCGAAAAGATTTGACTTCGGTGCCGTAAAGTTCTATTCCCGCCTCATAGCGGTCGTCGACCGTGTAGTCAAAGCGGGCCTTGCGGTTGACGGCGATAACTTTGACGTTATCGCTCATGGCTTGCGGGCCACAACCGGTCTTAGGCCCACAAAGGGCGAAGCCGAATCGGGGGGAAGCGCTCCCCGCGTCCCGATGCCGACGCTGCCCGGGGGATTTATCCAGGAGCCGCCCCGCACCGGCCGTTCCGGGCCCGCTATCTCCGCCGGCGCGGGCGGGAAAAAGTTAAGGGGCGTGTAAACGCCGGAACACCATTCCCAGAGACCGCCCTCAAGATTGACGGGCTTTTCCCGTACGGAGGCCCGCAGAAAGTACAGGGCGGCGTATTCCCATTCGGCCTCGGTGGGAAGCCGTACTTCCCAGCCGTCCAGAGCCGGGGGAAGCAGGGCGCTGAGCCAGCGGCAATAGGCTTCGGCCGCTTCATGGCTGATCCCCGAAGCGGCGCCTTCGGGGTACGAAGGGAAATCGGTGTACATGGTGACGGCCCAGCGGCCGTCCGCGTTTGAAAAGAGTTCCCATTGATCGACGCCGGTTTCTTCGGCGGCAAGGTAAAACGAAGGAACGGCTTCTTCCCTTACGGCGGCGAGCCTTCCCCCGCCGACGCCGAGAAAGCGTACGCCGTTGACGTTAATATCCCCCGCGGCGCTTTCGCTTATCGTGATGGACGAGGCCGTTTCGCCGGCGGAAAAGGCCGGTCCGCCCTTCAGGTATCCGAGCCACGCGCCGGAGGCGGGACCCGCCCGCGAAAGTGAACGGGCACATTCTCCGATGGTTTTTACGACGCCTGCCGGCAGGGGAATGAGTCCGCCTGAATCGAGGAGGAATTTCGCGCGGAGCAGATCGCGGGCCGCGGCCCTCGTCACGGCGTGGGGCAGGGCCGCGGCAAGTATTCCGTTCATTTTGCCGCGTTCGATCCGGCCGGAAGCGGCGGGGGCGACGCGGTAAACGGTTTCAGAAAGCGTCTGGGGAACCTGACGGGTTTCGGTCGGTTCCCCCGCCGCCGACCACGCGGCGAATTCGGCGGCCCCTTCCGCCAGGGCGGCCGCGGGATCGGGCGAGGAAAGCGTGCTCCTGAACGCGAGTTTTACCGGAACGAGGGCCGAGGCGAAGATCCTTCCCCGCACTTCAATTTCAGACAAAGAGGGGCTAAAGCCCGGAAGGACAATTTCGACGCGGCGCGTTCCCCGCGCCAAAAAAATTTCGCAGGGAGTCGCGCCCAGGGTAACGCCGTCGACGCGCACCGCCGCTCCGCGGGGTTCGGAATCGAAAACGCCCAGCGCGCCGGGCCTTCGCAGGCCGGGAAAAACAAGAACAAAAAAAAGGATTGCCGCAAGGGCGAATCCGTAAATAACGGCAAGGTACTTTTCCGGCTCAATTCCCAGAAAACTCTTGAGGACAACACGATCGGTTTCCCCGCAGTCGACACGCTTGAAAAACATATCCGAAGTATAGGGTTAAGGCGGGTATTGTTCAAGCTCCGCCTTTATGCTAGAATGCCGGAAATGGCAGGAAACACCTTTTTGACCGCCCTGCGCCGCGTTACCGAGGCGTATTTAACCCGCCGCAGGGCGCTTGCCCGCGTCAAAAAAGAAAAACAGAAAGCAAAAAATCCCGTTGTCGACTGGATCGAAGCCTTTATCTGGGCCGCGGGAGTGGTGCTGCTGATCAACCAGTATCTTTTTCAGGCCTACCAGATTCCCTCCGGTTCGATGATCAATACCCTCGAGATCAGCGACCGGATCTTTGTCAACAAGCTCGTCTACGGGCCCGAGCTGCTCCCCGGCGTGGGAAAAATTCCCAGTCCCTTTACGCCGAAAAGGGAAGACGTGATTATTTTTGAAAACCCCGAATATTATTCGCAGGGCCCCGTTTTTGATATTGCCCAGCGCATCATCTATATGCTCACGCTCTCCTATGTGGATATCGACCGGGATGAATCGGGAAAGCCGCGCGTTCACTTTTTGATTAAGCGCGCCGCCGGTACGGGCGGGGATCGCTTTGTCAGCCGGAAGGGGGAAATGTACGTGCGTTTCCCTGGCGAAGACCGCTGGGTGAGCGAGCGGGAATACGCCGCGGCGCTGGGCTTTCGCCATGAGCTTTCGCGGCTCATCGAAGAAGAGGCGTATCCGTCCGTGGAAGCCCAGGGGGAGCTTGCCGCCTATATGGGCTTGGGCCTGTCGCCCCCCTTTGATCTGATTCGCCGGTCGGATCAGTATACGCTGCGCGCCGGCGACCGTTTTGCCAACGAAGAGGCGATGCTCCGCGTGGCAAGGGCGGCCCAGCCCCACAATGAACGTTACCGCGTCTGGGCAAACGGGAGCGCCCTGGGCTGGTATGTGCCGGAAGGGCGCATTCTTCCGCTGGGGGATAACCGCGACAGTTCCCAGGACGGCCGTTTCTTCGGGCCGGTCAGGGTTTCCAAAATACTCGGCAGAGGCTCGGTTATTTACTGGCCGCTGCGCCGCATCGGCAGGATACGCTAGTGGCGGGCAGATGGCGGCGTTATTCCTATGCGGAACAGAAAAGTTATTTCAGGCGGCTGCGGATCATCCTTACCTGGCTCCTCGTTTTTTTTGTGATCTATTCGGCGGTGAGCGGCCTCTTTGTATCCAACCACGTGCTGGAAACCAAAACCATGGAGCCGGGACTTGCCGAAGGGGACAGGGTGCTTTTTTCCTCGTACGCGGTAACCCATCTGTTCTATGACCGCGAGCTTCCCGTCAAGCGCGGCCAGATTGTGCTGGTGGATCACGGCGCCGAAGAAAAGCGGGGCGTGTTCAAAACGGTCTTTGACGCGGCGCTGCGTTTTTGCACCCTCCAGCGTATAAGCCTTTTTGAGAGGGAAGACACGCTCTTTGTCAAGCGGGTGATCGGCCTTCCCGGCGATACGGTGAGCATGCAGAATTTTGTCGTCAGGGTAAAACCGGCGGCGGACAACTACGAATATACCGAGTTTGAGCTTTCAGAAGACGACTATATTCCCCGTGTTCCCCAGGTTTCGCTCTACTGGGACGAGACGCTTCCGTTTTCCGGTTCCATGGAGCCAAAGATTCTTGCGGAAGGAGAATTCTTTGTTCTTTCCGACGACCGGAGCGTGACCAACGATTCCCGCACCTGGGGTCCCGTGTCCGCCGTCTCCATCGCGGGCCGCGCCCTGCTCCGCTATTGGCCTCTGACCCGCTTCGGCAGTCCCTGACGCTTCCTTTATCCTCAACACATAGCAGCCGATGATGAAAGTATGAACCATTCTGTTTTTGGTAAAATTGCCGCGGCGCTTGCCGTTTCGGCGTTTCTGTTTTCCTGCGGAAGCGGCCCGAAGGGGCAGCCCGCTTCCTTCGACCTTATTACGCAGGGTAAAAACGCCCAGGCCCAGGCGCTTTTTTCGGGCAGGGAATCCCTTGACGAGCGGGACGAACTGGGCCGGACGGCGCTGCATGTGGCGGCCGAAAGCAAAAATCCCGAGATGACGCGCTTTCTGCTTGCCATGGGGGCCGCGCCCGACGCCGTGGACAACCAGGGACGCAGCGCCCTGGGGATAGCCTCGGCCAATCTGGATACGGCGACGGCCTATCCCCTCGCCCAGGCGGGCGCCGACATTCATCGTCCTTTCTATAACGGTTCAGACGATACGCCGGCCAAAACAGGCGCGCGCGAAGGAGGCCAGTTTCTCGCGGCCCTGCTTTCACCAAAAACGGTCAATACGGGCGGCGGCGAAGGCCGCACGATACTTCACCTGGCGGCGATAGAGGGAAATCCCCAATCGGTGGCGGCGATAATCGCCGCGGACGGCCAGCTTAACGCCAGGGACAAAACGGGCAAAACGCCTCTGGATTACGCCCTGGAAAATACCGAAACCGTTTCACACGTACAGGCCGCCGAAAAACTCATTCTCGAGGGGGGGAATTCGGCCAATCCCTTTTACGCTTATTTAAGTCCCGCGGTGCGGAGTTCCAACTACAATATCCGCCTGACGGACGGCTACACGGTGTACCATTACGCCGCCCGCGAAGGATACAAGGGTTATCTGCAATTTCTGATCGATAAAAAGGCCGATGTCAATATCAAGAACAATTCCGGTTCGTCGCCCCTCCACGAAGCTGTCCGCGCGGGACAACTCGAAGCCGCCTCCACGCTCATTGCCGCCGGCGCCGATGTAAACGCCCAGGACGCCAAGGGAAACAGCCCCCTGCATCTGGCGACTCCGCCTGAACGGCACCGTGAAGCCGTCGACCTGCTCATAGGCAGCGGCGCCGATCCCAATCTGCGGGACGTACACGGCGAGACGGCGTTGAACGTGGCGATCACGCTGAACAGAAAAGCCGACGTCGCCGAAAGCCTGCTTGCGGGAGGCGCCGATGCCGGCAACCGCAATATCGAGGGCAAGACGGCGCTGTACCTTGCCGTGGAAGAGAACCGCGTCGAGGTGATTCCCCTGCTTATCGCGCATAACGCCGAAATTCTCGCCGCCGATAACGAAGGGCTGACGCCGCTTGAAAAAGCCATCAAGGAAAAAAGCCCCTGTCTTCCCCCGCTTCTTACCGAACAAACCGTTCTGCAGCGTGACAGCGCCGGCAACAGCCCCCTTCACGTGGCGGTACGCAGCAAGTCCGATGTAACGATCACCAACACGATACTGGATCTTCACGCCGAAGTCGACGCCCGCAACAAGGAAGGGAACACGGCGCTTCACCTTGCCAACATGGTGAATAATGAAGCGTCGGGAACCCTGCTCATTTCGCGCGGTGCGGATATTTTCGCGCCGAACTCGCGGGGGGAAAGCCCGCTCTATCTGGCCTTTCACTCGCCGGGAAATGTGCGGGAATGGATGCTGACGCCGACCACGCTGGAAGCGAAAGACGGCCTGGGAAATACGGCGCTGCACTACGCGGCCCAATGGAAGCTTGCCGGCCACGTTCCCCTCCTTGTAAGGCGGGGATCCAGGCTGGAAGCGGCCAACGCCACCGGTGAGACGCCGCTGTTTATGGCCGCGCGCGTCGATTCCCCTGAAACCGTTCAGGCCCTCATCGCGTCAGGCGCGCTGGTGAACGCCCGCGATTCATTGGGAAACAGCGCCCTCCACGCGGCGGTCAGGTGGAACGCTCCGCGTACGATTGATACGCTTGCCGCGTCGGGGCTTTCGGTAAACGTCCAGAACCTTGCCGGCAAGGCGCCCCTGCATGACGCGGTGCGCCTGGGAATTACTTCGGTGGAAACGCAGTTGATCCGCAAGGGCGCGAATCTTGAAGTACGCGACAACAGCGGCAATACCCCGCTCATGGAGGCCGTTATGGGCGGCTTCCCCGCGGCGGCGGAACGGCTGTTCGAGGCGGGTTCCGATCCCGTTTCGCGGAACAACAACGGCGACACTCCGTTACACGTCGCCGTCGCCATGCAGAGGAGCGATCTGGTTACCATGCTTCTTAACCACGGCGCCCCGATTCACGCGCGTAATTCGCGGGGAACGACCCCCTTTGAAATCGCCCTGATAACGTCGCACGGCATGGTAAACACCCTCCTTACCAAGGACCGCGTTCTTATGGCCGATGACGACGGCCTCTCGCCCCTTCATATCGCCATCAAGGGCAGGGCAAGCCCCGCGATCATACAGGCCATTATCGCCCGCGGTTCAAGAATCTCGGCGGTAGACGGCGAAGGCCGCACCCCCCTGCGGCTTGCCCTGGATTTGGGCGCGCTTGATGAAGCGAAGGCGCTCTCCGACGCCGGTTCCGACGTGTTCTCTCCGGCCTCCGACGGCAAAACCCCCGCCGCGGTCGCCCTTGCCAAAGGCGACGGGGCGGTACGGGCGGTGTTTTCGGGCAGGGCGATTAACGCGCGGGACGGCACGGGAAACACGGTGCTTCATTACGCCGCTCAAACCGGCCGTACCGATCTGATCGCCGTCCTTCTGGAACTGGGCGCCAACAAGAACCTGCGGAATATCGCCGGCGAAAGTCCCGCGGATATCGCTTTGCGCTGGAATTACAAAGACGCCGAAGCTATACTGAATTAATCTCCAAGGGCAGGAACCATGAACAGACTCTATCGTTATCCCGCGCTAATCTTGCTGGTATGCGCCCTTATTACGGTGTTTTTTGCCTTTCAGCTTCCCCGTCTGGAACTGGACAACAACAATTTCCGCTTTATTTCTCCCGACGATCCGGCCCGCCGGATTTCAGCGAGGATCGATGACACCTTCGGTTCATCGGTCTTTATTCTGGTGGCGCTCCGCAGGCGTTACGGCGATGTTTTTGACGCGGCTTTTTTGCAAAAAATCCGCGACTATGTTGAAAAGATCGAGGCCATCGAAATCATCGAGCCGGTAAGCTCCATGGTTACCGCCGATTATATCAGCGGCGATAATGGAACCATAACCGTCGAAAAACTCCTTCCCGATGATTTTTCGGGAACGGAGGAGGAAATCGCCGTCCTTAAGGAAAAACTCCTCTCCTGGGACATGTACAAAAACTCCCTCGTATCCGATGATTTTAGCGCCACGCAGATTCTCGTACCGATGAATATTTCCAGCGACGAGGCGGGCCTTCCGGAAAGCGTGGACAGTTTTATTCGCGTGCGTGATATTGCGCTGGAAATGTTTGCCGGCAGCGCAGACGTTTATGTCACGGGCATTCCCGTAATCAGCGCCACGATCAACGAAGCGATGAGGGCCGACCTCGTTGTCCTCATACCGGTAGTGATTCTTGTCGTGCTTTTGGCGCTGTTCTTTTCATTCAGAAATTTCGAGGGCATTATCCTTCCCCTGATCACGGTAATCATAGCCGCCGTCTGGTCGGTTGGGGCCATACCGGTTTTTGGCATTAAACTTTCCGTGGTATCGACGGTGCTGCCGGTAATTCTTGTGGCGGTAGGAAGCGCTTACGGCATTCACGTGTTTGCCCACTATCTTGACGCGCGTTCCTCGCGGCCCGCGGAACTCGATCGCGAAACACACCGCGCCCTGGTAATCGATCTGGTACGAAATATTGCCAGGCCCGTCTTTCTCGCGGCCCTGACTACCTTTGCGGGTTTTCTTTCCTTTTGTTTTACCACGGTGCTGCCGATCAGGGAATTCGGTTTTTTCGCCTGCTTCGGCGTACTGTCCGCTTTTGTCATCGCGCTTACCGTTATTCCGGCCCTGATTCTGCTGCGGGGTCCCGCTTCCGTACATGCCGTTAAAAAGCGCGAAGGAAGCGGAATCGCCTCGTTCTTTTCCGCGCTTTCCCTGCGTAAGGAAGCGGTGCTGTGCGTTTCCGTTTTTCTGATCATCGTTTCCGCGTTCGGGGCGTCAAAGCTCATCATCGACAATGTGTTTATCGAATACTTCAGAAGCGACACCGGCATCTACCAATCCGATGTTTTTGTCCGCGAAACCTTCGGCGGCTCAAAGATCATCAGCGTTGTTGCCGAAGCGGATTCGAGCGAAACGCTTCTTTTGCCGGAAAGCCTGCTCGCCATGGACAACATGGCCTCGTATCTTGAACGGCATGTTCCCGACGTCGGCAAGGTCATGGGCTTTACCGATCTGATAAAGCGTGTCAACCAGGTTTTTAACGCCGGTGAAAGCCCCGAAGGGGTGGCCGCGAAAACACCAGCCGTTACGGAAGAAAACGGCGGGTTCGGCTTCGAGGACGGTGAATTTGGCTTTGGCGAAAGTTCCGATGCCACGGGTTTCGGTTTTGACGCCCAAAGCGCCGATACCGGTGATTTTGGTTTTTATGATGCCGCCTCGGACTTTGAAAAAGACGAAGCGCCGCCGGCTTCCGTTTTTACCGCCCCGGAAACCGGCTACTCAAGCGATGACGTCATTGCCCTGATCAGCCGCGCGGCCCGTTCCGCTTCCAGCGCCAGCCCCGGCGCGGAAGAACTTGTCGGCGCGCTTAAAAAGCTTGTCAATTACGAGGGCGCTTCCTATTACGAAATTCCCGCCAATCCCGCGCGTTACGGAAAGACCACTTCGAAAGAATTGGCCGCCATTGTTTCAAATTATCTCGTACTGCTTTCGGGCGATGTCGACGACTATGCCGACGATCCCCTGGAACCGCGCGCCATCAAATCAACCGTGCAGCTGCGTACCGTGGGCGAAGAGGATACCCTGGCCGCCATTGCCGCCATTACCGCTTTTGTCAGGGACAACTTTCCCCCCAATCTTGACGTAACCATAGGGGGAACCGCCGCGGTGGAAGTTTCGCTCAATCAACAGGTCGTGCGTTCGCAGCTTATTTCGCTGATCATTTCTTTTGTGCTGGTATTTTTCATTATCGCTCTTTCCAACAAATCGTTTGTCGCGGGCTGTATCGGCATTGTGCCGTTCTCGATATCGATACTGATCGATTTTGCCGTAATGGGATTTTTGGGAATCAAGCTTAACATCGGCACTTCGATGATCGCGAGCCTTGCGGTGGGCATAGGCGTTGATTACACGATTCACTACCTCGAAGCTTTCAAGCGCGAAAGCAAAAAGCTGGGCCGCCGCCCCCTGCGCTCGGAACTGCCGGCATTCCTCAGGGGAACTTTCGCGGTATCGGGAAGGGCGATCATCATTAACGCGGCGTCGGTCGGAGCGGGCTTCGCGGTGCTGCTTCTTTCCGGTTTTATCATGCTGAAAGATTTTGGCCTTCTTGTCGCGTTAACCATGCTGACCAGCGCCCTGGTAAGCCTTACCGTACTTCCCGCCCTGCTTCTGGTCTTGAAACCGCGCTTTACCGCATTATAATAATAGAGGCAGGAGGAAGCATGAAAACTGTACGCTTTGTATGCTGTGTTTTTTTCGCGCTCGTCGTTCTTGACGCGGGCGCCCAGGACGCCGCCGGTATTGTGCGTAAATCACGGGACAGGATCAGCGCCGATACCGTGCAGAGCCGTTCCCGCATGGTGATCACCGCCAAAAACGGCGGCGTCACCGAAAGGGTCGTCGATCAGTACTCCAAAGACGGGCCTAAGGGCGGCCGCAAGGTAATTG
This sequence comes from Treponema sp., assembly GCA_031283575.1. Classification (GTDB taxonomy): domain Bacteria; phylum Spirochaetota; class Spirochaetia; order Treponematales; family Breznakiellaceae; genus JAIRYT01. Next base: position 9,856 of record JAITBL010000186.1, read on the forward strand.
TTTTCCAGCGCCCCGAAAGCGTCGCCAATACCCGCTACCTGACCATGGAAGACGGCGCGGGCAATAACGATCAGTGGATTTTTCTTCCCGCGCTCGGAAGGGTGCGGCGTATCGCGGGCAGCGAAGGCTCAAACAGCTTTGTGGGTACCGATCTGTCCTATGACGACATTTCTTCGATGGACAGGGACGCCGGTCTCGACACCCATACTTTGCTGCGGGAAGAAAGTTACGGCGGCAGGCCCTGTTATGTGATTCAGTCAATTCCCAAAGACAGTTCTTACCAGTATTCAAAAATGATCCTCTGGATCGACAAGGAAAACTGGGTAAGCCACAAAATCGAGCTGTACGATAAACGGGGAACCCATGTAAAGACCATGGAAATTCTGGAACTCAAAAACGTACAGGGAATTCTTTCGCCCTGGCGCACCAAAATGACCACGTTTGCCGCGGGGACCAGCACCACGATCAATGTGGAAATTCTTGAATACAATAAAAACATCCCCGAGTCGGTGTTTACCACTTCATACCTTGAAACAGGCAGGGCGCGGTGAAATTACCGCGGCTTTGCCTTTTGGCTGTATTTGCCGCGCCTGTCTGTATCGCGGGGGCCCAGGACGCCGTTTATGATCCCGCCCCAACCGAAACGTCCATTTCCGAAACCGAAAGCTCCGAAACGGAAAGCGCCGAAACCGAAAAAGCTTTTGAAAGCAGCGGCTTTGGTTTTGACGAAAATGACGGCGCTTTCGGTTTTGACGCCGGAAACGGTCCCGCCTTGGGCGGCGGCCCCTCGTTTCACGTTAACGGAGAGGCGCGGCTGCGTTTTTTGCTGTACCTTGAAGAAGCTCCGGCGGAACAGGATCCTGGAAATCTGCTGAGCGGCAGGATCAACTTTTCCGTCAGGGCGGGAAGAGGCGAAGCCGTTGTTAATCTTAAACTTGATACGATCGATACGCGGCAGCCACTCTCGATTGACGAAGCGTTCCTGCGTCTGGGTTTTTCCGCAGTCGATACGGAGATTGGTCTTCGAAAGCTTACCTGGGGCAAAGCCGACAGCGCGGGTCCTCTGGATGTGGTTAATCCCCTCGACTACTCGGACCTCACCGACATTACCGATCAGCTGGGCCGTAAAATCGCGCGGCCCATGGTGCGCGTTGTGTACCACCTCGGCGACTTTACCGCGCTGGAAGGGGTTTTTATTCCCGTGTTCAGGGGCCACAAGCTTGACCTTGAAGGCCGCTGGATGCCCGTGGAACTCGCAGGACTAAACACGATTATGATGCTGCCGCTGATAAAGCCTCATCTAAACTTTAGCGGCGTTTTTTCCTCTTATGAAGATTTTGTCGAAAATTACAATAAAGGAATACGGCGTCTTGATTATGCCCAGGGCGGGCTCCGTTTTACCACGACGCTGGGTTCCTCCGATATAGGCTTCCAGTATTTTACCGGCAACTTTTTCCGTCCCGCGCTGAGCGTGCAACTGCTTGACCTACGCATCCATTCGGCCTTTAACCGTTACCATCAGTTCGGGGCCGATTACGCGCGGGTTATTGCCGGTTTTAACGCGCGCGCCGAACTTGCCCTTAACCTGACAGAGGATATGGCCGGTGATGATCCCAAAATAGAAAATCCTTCCCTGCTCTGGTCGCTGGGCTTTGACCGCGATCTTGTTTGGGGCATAAACCTTAACCTTCAGGGTTCAGGCAGCGTCACGCTGCGTCATGATAAAATAAAGGAAGACAGCCTGTTGGATGTGGCGCTCTCCGGAGGAGCCATGGACTGCCAGTCCGGCAAAAAAATGACCTCCACGCGTCTAACCGGCGTACTTTCAAAAAAATTGCTGCGGGATGAACTTGAAATAAAAACCACCGGTATGTGGGGAATTGAGGACAGGGATTTTCACGTTATCCCCGCCCTCGTTTGGACACGGGAGGCGCTTTCGCTCGAGCTGTCCGCCGGTTTCTTCGGCGGCAGCCGTGAAGGCGAGCTGGGTTTTTACCGCGACAACAGGTATGTAAAAACCCGGCTCACCTGGAAATTTTAACTACTTGTAACATCTAAACGACCGGATATCAAAGAAAGCGAGGAAAAAGAATATGAACCACGAACCTCACGAACCCCACGAACAAAGAGGGTGAAAGACCCCCCACTCTTTCTTCTTCCCCTTCTTCGCCTTATTCGCCTTCGCGGTTAAATATTCCCCCCTGCGCGATGAACCCGTTCGTGCTGTTCGGGTGGTTCGTGGTTATATTAAACTGGTTGTCTGTTTTACCACGAACCTCACGAACAATCCAGAGGCGCAGCGAAAAATACAAAAAAACAGCGTTTTTTTTCAAAAGACTCAAGCGCCACGCGTATTAACTGCCTCTTGTAAGTAAGGCCCCCACAGGGCGACGCGGTTTAAACCGCGGTATCACACACATTACAGGAGGCATTATGCCGGACAAGAATC
>JAITBL010000202.1 GCA_031283575.1 Treponema sp.
CATGGCCGCCTCCTGCGCGCTGATGCTGGAGCTGATCCGCCTTTGGGCCTAAAACGGTACTTTATTATGTGGTACAAGGGAAACAGGATTAACCACAAACCACACGAACGGACACGAACGGGTTCATCGCGCAGGGGAAGAATTTTTAACCGCAAAGGCGACGAAGGCGAAAATTCTTTTTGTTCGTGGGGTTGGTGAGGTTCGTGGTAAAAATGACTGAATCCTTTAATATAACCACAAACGACACGAACAGAAGGAGCATGAGTATCATTAAAACTTTCAAAGAGAGGTTCATTTTTTTCGCAGCGCAAAGGTTTTTCTGACAAGGGCGGCGAAGCTTTTGATTTTATCGTCAAATTTATCGGCCGCGGCAATTGAACGGAGTACATCGCGGCGTTCCCGTTCAAGCCAGGCGTAGATCAGGCCGCGAATTTCAAGATCCGTTCCCTGGCCGTTCACGATTTTGGCGAGGGCGGTCATTTCTTCGCGCGAGAACATGATCCATTCGTTTTTGTAAACCACGTAATAACTCGCGCCCGAGTCGGAAGCTTTTATTCCGCCAAAGCCGTCCGCCCCGGAGCCTTTTGTCCGGGACTTTGCGCCCTTTACGCCCGCGCTTTCCAGGGCCAGCTTTTCATTGAGCGCGGTAACCTGCATGTTGTAAAGATGAACCCGGGCCTGTTCCACCAAAAAGGCAAGGCCTTCTTCGTCAAGTTGGGGAATGAGCGTTTTGAGCTGTTTTGCCAGCTCCTCAAACGCCGGTGTTTTCTTTGCCGCCGCCGTTTTTGTTCCTGATTTTTTTGCCGGTGTTTTTCCGGCCGGAATTTTTTTTGCCATACCTTTAGAATACTATATGCAGCAGGTTCTGATCCAGCAAAATTAGTAACCCCAGGATTGCCGTGTACACGCCAAAGCCCCGCAGTGAGCGCTCCCTGACGATGCGCATCATTAAAACCATCGAAGCAAAACCGACAAGAAGGGCGGTGAGCGTTCCGGCCATCAGCGGGATTGTGTCAATTCCCCCGACAATTACTTTCCGCGCCTCGGGGTTTACGCTCTGGAAACGGGAATAGTCGTACAGCTCCTTGATCTGTAAAAGCAGCGCGCCCAATATTGCGGGAATCGAAAGCAGAAACGAAAAACGCGCCGCAAAATCCCGTTCCAGTTTGCAGGAAAGCGCCCCCGAAAGGGTTAAGCCTGATCGGGAGACACCGGGAATGATCGCCACACCCTGGAGCGCGCCAATAAAGAGGCTTTCCAACAAACCCATTTCCGCGTCGCTGCGGGGCGCGCCCGACCGGTGGAAAAGATACTCGGCAATAAACAGGGCCGCGGAAGTAAACAGAAAGGCAAAACCCAGGACGCGGCCCGACGCGAAAGCTTCCTCAATATAGTCTTTGAGCAGAAAGGCAAAAACAGCGGTAACCGCCGTCGCGATAAGAAGGAGCCAGGTAAGGCGCTGAAAGGGACTGCGAAGCAGCGCCCAAATATCGCGGCGCAGCACAACGATCACGGCAACAAGAGTGCCGCCGTGAAGCAGGGTGTCAAAAAAAAGCGCCGGCGCCTCGATATGCAGTATGTTCTGGACCAGCACCAGGTGTCCGGAGCTGCTTACCGGTAAAAATTCGGTTAAACCCTGAACGGCGCCAAGAAGGATCGCTTCGAAAACATTCACCGAAGAATCACCCATTTGCCGTCGATTTTTGCGAAGTACAGATCAATTTCATAGCGGCGGGTCCGGCCGTCTTCACGGTAGGTCAGCACCAGCGCCGGTTCGGGAAACCCGATCCGCCCCTGCATTGTCTTTACCAGCCGGTCATTGGCGGTGGACTGGAAGTTGTAGCGGCCCCAGAAAGGCTGGACGGCGTAGCGATCCTTTCCCATAATGTCTTCGTAGATCGCGTCCGTTCCGGTTCTGATGGAAGGCTCGGAAACAAAACGGGCGGCGGAAAGATCGGCGTACTTGTACTTAAAAAGTTCGCCGGCCGCGGAAAGATCCTTGTTGGTAAAGGCCGCGCGCAGTTCCCCCGCCAGATCGGAAATTGCCTGCTGGTCTTCCTGCGATAACGCGCCGGTTGACGAAATGACACGCTCGGCCTTTTCCAGCATAAGGCGGGGAAAACCTTCCGCCCTAAAGGTTCCGGCAATGTTGTGGGACCAGGATTGTTCGGTTTCGTTCCCCGCTTCGGGGGCCCACGTTATTTCTTCTTTTACCTCGCCGTTCAGGCGGAGGGTAAAACGCACGGAAGAAATCCCCGGGACAAACTTGACCGCTTCGGGCCAGAAAACGGCGATTTCGTATTCGTTGACGCCGGAAACCATCCAGTCATTGAGGGGAATAGAAGACGACCAGGATTTACCGCCGTCAAACCAGGCCAGCTCTACCCCGTTTACCACGAGATTGACGCCGGCGTTTTCAACCAGCGCGTCAAGAACATAGAGCTGTGTCTTGCGGGGCGCCGTAAGGTTCCCCGCCGTTGGAGTCTGCGCGCAGCCGGCAAATACAAGGACCACACATAATAAAGCTGTTATCCGCATATCGTTAATATATCACAGCGCGGGTGTTTTCACAGTCCCCCGCCCCAAACGGACGGGAGACTCCGAAATCTTCTCAACCGAGTCCCGCCTTGCGGCGCGTATACACATCATAGAATACGGCAAGAAGCAGGATCAGGGCTTTGACAACATACTGGTAGTGAGTGCCCAGGTTCATCAGGGACATACCGTTGTTGATGGCGCTCATCACAAGGCCGCCTACAATAACCCCGACGACCGTACCGATACCGCCCGACGCCGAAACGCCGCCGATATAACAGGCGGCAATGGCGTCCATTTCAAAACCACTGCCGGCCTGGGGAAGGGCGCTGTTCATATAGCCCGTGGAAATTACGGCGGCAAGGCCCGTCAGAAGTCCCATAAAACTAAAAACAGTAAAGGTTACCAGTTCCGAATTGATACCGGAAAGTTTTGCCGATCGGGCGTTGCCGCCGACGGCGTAGATGTAACGGCCCAGGACCGTATTCTTCATAACGAACTGAAAGATAAAAACGGTAACGCCGACAACAATGACCACGACGGGAAGGCCCCGGTAAGCGGCAAAACGTTCCGCCAGACCCAGAACAAGGACGGCAATCAAAACAAGCTTGCCTATAAAGAGCACCATGGGAGCGACTTCAAAACCGTTTTCAATTTTGGTCCTGCGGCCGGAAAATTCCGCCAGAAAATAAACGATCAGAATAATCACCGCAAAAATAATCGCCGCCGGATAATGACCGCCAACCTGCTCCAGCTTTAAAAGCTCGTCGAGGGTACCGGTGGAAAAGTAGGAATAACCGTCGTCGTTAAGCGACACCGGATTTACCGCGGTTACAATGTAGGTAAGGCCCCTAAAGAGCATCATCCCCGCCAGGGTTACAATAAAGGCGGGTATCTTGGGATAGGCGATAAACCAGCCCTGGAACGCCCCCACGACAAGACCCATGAGCAAAGACGCCAGAAGAGTAAGGGGCATGCCCACGCCGGTATTGTAGATCATCGCGCTGAGGGCCCCGACAAAAGCGCAGACCGAACCGACCGCCAGGTCGATGCCCAAAATGATGATACACTGCACCATGCCGATGGCAAGAATGAGCACATAGCTGTACTGAAAGAAAATGTTGGTGAAATTCCGCGGGCTAAAATTGTTCCATCCGGTCAGGGGGGCAAAGATCAGCATGATCAACGCCAGTATGATGAACATTGAATAATTCCTGATGTTGTTCCTGATCAGAGTCCGGGAATTGACGGTATGAATAACTTTGTTGTCGCTCATAAATACTCCTATATTTTACGCGGCATTTTGCCGCGAACGTCCAATCGGAACACTTCCGCTTTAGCGGAATGTGCTTATTCTCCTAATGTTTATCCGACCAATGCCATATGCATGATCTTTTCCTGGGTCGCTTCTTCATGGGAAAGCTCACCCTTGATTTTGCCTTCGTTCATCACATAGATACGGTCGGCCATGCCCAGCGCCTCGGGAAGCTCGGAACTTACCATGATGACGCTTTTGCCTCCCGCGACCAGATCGTTAAGAATATTGTAGATTTCGGTCTTGGCCCCGACATCAATGCCCCGTGTCGGTTCATCCACAATAAAAATTTCGGGATTTGCCGAAAGGGTGCGGCTTACCGCGACCTTTTGCTGATTGCCGCCGGAAAGATTCCGGGCAAGCTGATTTACCGAGGGGGTGCGTATATTCAATTCTTTCCGGAATTTTTCCGCTTCCCTGATTTCCCTGTTGCTGTCAATAACGCCAAACCTGGAAAACTTTCCTATGCTGGAATTGGAAATATTGGTCTTGACATCCTGAATAAGAATTAATCCCAAATTCTTGCGGTCTTCCGAAATATATCCCAGTCCCGCTTCCATGGCCTCCCTGCTTGAGTACAGGTCAAGTTTTTTGCCTTCGACGAAAAGTTCGCCTTCGCTGCGGTATCCGTAAGAACGGCCGAAGAGGCTCATCATCAATTCGGTACGGCCCGCGCCCATGGGCCCGCAGAACGCCAGGATTTCCCTTTTTCTAAGGTAAAAGGAAACGCCGTCAACCACTTTGATCGTATGGTAATCGGGGTGATACACCGACCAGTTCCTGACTTCCATGATCGTTTCCCCGGGCTTGCTCTTGCGGTCGGGAAAGCGGTGGGTAAGATCGCGGCCAACCATGTCGCGGATGATACGCTCTTCGGTCAGTTTTTCCTGCTTGACATCATAACTGCCGATGGACTTGCCGTCCCGAAGCACCGTCACCGTGTCGGCAACCTTAAGCACTTCGTTAAGCTTGTGGCTGATCATGACGCAGGTAATGCCCTGCTTTTTAAATTCCAGAATCAGGTTAAGGAGTTTTTCGCTCTCGTCGTCGTTCAGGGACGAGGTAGGTTCATCCAGAATAAGCAGTTCCGTTTTTTTGGAAAGCGCCCGCGCTATTTCCACGAGCTGCTGCTTGCCCACGCCAAGCTTGCTTACCGCCGTCTCGGGCGGCTCGTGAAGGCCTACCGAATCCAGATACTTCTTTGACTCCGCAATATATTTGTTCCAGTTGATCACGCCGAATTTGGTTTCCATGTGACCCAGGAAAATATTTTCATAAATCGAAAGATAGGGGCTTAAGGCCAGTTCCTGGTGAATGATCGCAAGCCCTTCTTTTTCACTGTCTTTAACATTGTGGTAAGCGGTCTCATGCCCCTTGTACACAACGGTTCCCTGATAATCGCCTTTGGGATAAACGCCGCTGATCACGCTCATCAGGGTGGATTTGCCCGCGCCGTTTTCGCCGCAGAGGGAATGAATCTCGCCCTTCTTTACCTTGAGGCTGACATTGTCCAAAGCCCGTACCCCTGGAAAATCTTTGGTAAGATTATTGATTTCAAGTATGTATTCGCTCATTGTCCGCCCTTTAAAAAAGTGAATTTTAAGAGAAAAAGGAGACAGGCGGCGCCCGTCTCCTTTTTGGTTATGAAATGAAACTACTTAAGCTGGGCTGCCTGGGCGGCGGTATAGAACCCCGCGTTCACCGGCACCTTGAGGTTGCTCTTGGTCACCAGAATGGGATCGAGCAGATAGGTCTTGACGACTTTGCGGCCCGTGTCGCCGATCTTGGCGAGATCGCCGGAAGCAAGAACGGCGCCGGGGATCCGGACGTTCTGGCCCTTAAGGACCTGATCGGCAAGAAGGATCGCCGATTCGGCAAGCTTGGCGGTGTCTTTAAAGACGGTGCTGTACTGCTCGCCGTTCCTGATCGATATGGCGGAATCGAATTCCGCGTCCTGACCGCTTACGACGGGGAGTTTGGTCCGGTATTTGGCGTCGGCCTTGAGGGCTTCAATGATCGCGCGGGCCAGTGTGTCGTTGGGCGAAAGAACCGCGTCAAGGGTGACATTGCGGGCGTCGCCGTTGAGCAGGTTTTCCATGCGGGTCTTGGCGATGGGGCCGGACCAGTTTTCGGTCGCGATGCGCTGGAAGTTCGCGCGATCGGCGGAAGTCTTGGGATACGGTCCCACGACTTTGAGTACGCCGGAATCAACATAGGGGCCAAGAATGCTCATGGCGCCGTCAAAGAAGAAGAAGGCGTTTCCGTCGGTGGGGGAACCGGCAAAGAGGGTGATCTGCTTGGGAGCGGCGGCAGTCGCGCGCTTGAGATTAAGGGCGCTCTCGATGGACTGGGCCTGCAGTACGCCGACTTTGAAATTGTTAAACGTGATAAAATAGTCATAGTCCGCCGAATCGGGAATAATCCGGTCATAGGCGATGACAACGACTTTATCACGGGCGGCTTCGGCGATAACCGAACGGACGCCGTCATTGATACAGCCTACCACGAGGGCTTTCGCGCCCTGGGTCAGGAAGCTCTGAATGTGCTGGTTCTGCTGGGCCTGGTCGGCGTTGCCATACTGGACTTCGGCGCGATAGCCTCTTTTTTCGGCAAACGTCTTGAGGGCTGCCCCGTCCTTGGTCCAGCGCAGTACGTGGGTTTCGGGCATTGCAATTCCGATAAAGGAACCACGCTGGGCAAAACCAAAGCTTGCCGCAACCATGAGTACCAACAGTACTAATGCGATTTTCTTCATACTCTTTCCTCCAAATGAAAATAGTTGATGATGTCATGGTGCGTTTCATTGTGAATGCGGGGAAGAGTAATTTTTTGACAAAAAGCTGGAATTTTTAACTATCGCTCGGCGGAAAGGTCAAAAAGAGGAATTTTTTGATGGAGGAATTTTACTTTGTACCCGCAGCGTTAATTATTCCCGCTGTTTGCCAGACGGTACACGTCTTCCCGCGAATGGAAACCGTCGCGGATGACCATATCGATATTGCCCCGGTAGATCGGGATCGATTCTTCAAGGTATACGGGAATGCGGGCGCCGGAACCGTTTTCGGTCAGGCTGTCGGGGGCGGGTAACTCGCCGCCCCGGGCCAGGGTAACCGCAAGCTGGGCCGCGCGGACGCCCAGTTTGCCGATGGGTTTGTAAACCGTCATCAGCTGGGTGCCTTCGACAATATGCTGACAACTGATAAGCTCCGCGTCCTGGCCCACGACAGCCACCTTGCCGGCAAGACGCCGTTCCGCCAAAAGCTGAATGGCCGCGCTGGCGATGGCGTCATTGCCGCAGGCAATGGCGTCAAAAGCGGCGCTCTCCCGAAAGACGGCGCCGATTTTTTCCAGGGCTTCGTCGGAACTCCATTCCTCGAGCCAAAATTCCTTTACCAGCGTGATCGCGCCCCGCTGTATATACGGGTCGATGATCTCGTGAAGGCCGATGCTGATGTCGGTACTGTTTACATCGTGGATAGAACCGTTTACCACCAGATAACGGCCGCGGGGTACGGCGCGGGAAAGGGCCCGGCCATAGAGCCGGCCCACTTCCCTTGAATCGAAAGAAACGTAGGCGTCCAGGGGCGCCGCCTGAATCAGCCGGTCATAGGCGATAACGGGAATGCCCGCTTCCTTTACCTGCCTGATCGCGCCGGAGATAAGCTGGGTGTCGTGGGCAATCACGACCAGAATATCAATGTTCTGGTTCACCATGTAGTTGATCTGGGAGATCTGCTCCTGTATCCCGCCGGCGGAAAGCTGAACGATCACTTCCGCTCCCAGTTCCTGGGCGGCGCCGGTAAACACCTTAAGATCCTTGTTCCAGCGTTCAATAATGAAGGTGGCGGTAGCGATGGAAAAACCTATGGTGAGGGGCCGCCTTCCCCCTCCCGCCGGCGGAACGGCGGCGGGTCCGGCCCCGCTTTCGGCGGCGCCGCGCTTGCAGCCTCCGGAAACCACAACAACAAGGGCAAGGATAAGGGCGAAAAAGCGCCGGCGTTTCATGTCAACAGGATACACCCTTGCGGCATTTTTCGCCATGCCCCTTTTGTGGTATACTTGCCCCATGAAGCATCTTCTCAGGGCGGGGCTTATTCTTTCGGCGGCGCTTTCCCTTGTCGCCTTTCTTGTTTCGCTTTACAAGGCCTGGAATCTCTACCTGTTCTCGCCCGACGCGGGTTCTTCCCTTACTTACCACTTTTCGCTTTATCTGCCGGATAACCGCAATTCATTCTTTACCGGCATTATCCGCGGGGCCGAAATCGCCGCGGCGGAACTGAACTCCGAGGTTTCCATTCATTCCATCGATCCTTCCAAGAATGAACTGGAAACGGCGGCCTACACGGGCGTGGACGGGGTGATCGTCTGCCCCTATCTGGACGACGCCCTGGCGCGAAGGCAGCTGGAAAAACTCGGTGAATTTCAAATGCCCGTTGTGCTGATCAACCACAACCTTCCCCACGACCAGCCCTGGCCCTTTATCGGCACCAACAACTTTGACATGGGGCGGCGCATCGGACAGGTTTCGCTTAACCAGGGCGAAAGCGACGTGCGCATCGCCCTTGTGTACAGCGACAAGGCGCCGGGGATTTACGCGGAACGGGAACTCGTGGAAATGGGAATTACCGCCGCGCTGGGCGACCGGCTTTCCGGTTCAATCAGAAGCTACCGGACCAACCTCAATCCCCTCGACGCCGAAGCGCTCTTGTACCGGCTCTTCCGTTCGCAGCCCGGAACCGGCGCGGAAGCGGCGAACGAAATCAACACCATCGTTTTTACCGACACCGACGATACCATCGCCGCCGCTCAAACTTTGGTTGACCTTAATCTGGTAGGCCAGGTCAACGTGATTGGATTTGGATCGGACCCGGGAGTGCTGGAAAGCATCCGCAAGGGAATTGTAAGCTGCAGTGTATCGATCAACTCCGAACGCATCGGTTATCAGGCGGTGCGTTCCCTTACGGCGCTGCGGACCACGGGCTATACCTCGACACTGATTGACACCGGCGTCTCCATTATTACGGAGCGTGATTTGTGAAAGTTCCGCTCCATCTTCCCAAATCATTTCACCGCTCGTTCCGCGTTCAGATCATGGCCAGCATCTTCGGCTCATTTTTTCTGCTGGTACTTTCGACCGCCTGGATTCTTTTTTGCGCGCAAAAAATTCAGGAACTTTCCAACAGCAGTTTTGAACAGGAGCGTTTTATTGCTTCGGTGCAGGATGATCTTGAAGCCTATAAAGGCCCGCTTATGGAATATCTTTCCACCCGCTCTTCCAACGCTTTGGCCCAGATTCTTATCGACACCCAGCTGCTGCGGCAAAAACTTCCCGCTTACCGGCCCATCCACGGCAGCGCCGTTGACTTGAAGGAACGTGAACTTTACGCGCTTATTTTTACCTACCTTAATCTTGCCGAAGAAGCCATGGAAGAAAAGCGCGGCCGCAACATCAGCGCCTACACGGAAATCTACGAAGAGATGACGAGCCTGCTGGATTACATTAACCGCGAAATCGACGAGATAAGCATAGGCCGTTTTCGCGGACAGCTTGCGGCCTACGAATTATTCATTGCCACCTCGGGAACCATACAGTTATGGAATTTTGTGTTTATCATTTCGATTTCTGTTTTTGTAATTCTGTTTTTATTTTATACGATTAACCGCTTTACCCATCCCCTGCTGAGGCTTTCCGACATGACGCGGGAACTTTCCGCGGGAAACTTTGACATTCCCGATCTTGAAACCGGCGCCGGTTCGGTCGAAGAGATCGATACGGTAATCCGCGCCTTTAACAACATGAAGGGCGAGATCAGCAAATACATCGAAGAGATCCGCTGGCAGGAAAACATCAAGCAGGAATACATGCGGGAAAAAATGCGGAACCTCAAGATGGAAGGCCTGGTGCGGCACATGGAGATCTACGCGCTCCAGGCGCAGATGAATCCGCACTTTCTTTTTAACACGATCAACACCGGCATGCAGCTTGCCATTGTCGAGGGCGCGGACCGCACCGGCGAGTACATGGACTATATGGCGCGGCTCTTTCGCCACATTATCCGCAACAAAAAGATCATTGTTCCCCTGCGCCACGAAATACAGGGCCTGGAATACTACTTTTATATACTGCGGGTGCGCTTTCCCCGCAATCTGGAATTGAGCATGGAATGTCCCGAAGAGCTGCTTGATCTCAAGGTGCCCGTTTCCATTCTGCAGCCGCTGGTAGAAAACTGCGTTATCCATGCATTCAAGGACGACGGCGGCGACGGGATGCACACGATTTCCGTACGCGGCTCGCTTGAAGATTTCACCCCCCCCCCCCCCTCCCGAACAGACGGTGAACAGAAGGCGCGTCCGGCCAAACGCCTGATTCTCGCGGTCTGCGACAACGGCAAGGGCATGGCCGCCGACCGCGCCGAAGAACTGCTTCATCCCCAATCTATCGACGAGTCCTCGACATCGCGCGTCATGGGCCTTGAAAACGTAATTCAGCGCCTCTACTTTTTTTACCCCGACGATGATGAAGTGGTGGACATTGAAACATCCGGCGGGGGCACCTGTGTTATTATCCGCATTGATACGGGGAGGGAACCGTGTTTAGCGTTTTAGTCGTTGACGACGAAGAGCCCGTTTTGGAAAGTTACGAGTTTATGCTTGCCACCTACCCCGAACAGCTTTTTACGCTGGCGGGAAAGGCCCGTACGGGTTACGAGGCCCTTAAGCTTATTTATGAAACGCAGCCCAATCTTGTTTTTATGGACATCAACATCCCCGGTATCGACGGACTTTCGGTGATCGAGGAAGTCCATAAAAAATATCCGCGCATGATCTTTATTTTGTCCACCGCCTACGAACGCTTTGATTTGGCACGGCGGGCCATACCGCTGGGAATATTTGCCTATCTGGTAAAACCCGTTTCAAAAAAACTTTTTTTTGAAACGCTGGAAAACGTACTCGCGGAGCTGCGCGTCCCGTCGCGGGAAAATGACGAATACGAGGAGCCGCGCCTTAAATTTCTGCGCAATGACATCTGGGCGCCTCTGGACGCAGACGCCTGGGACAGTTACCGGGCCGCGCTTGAACTTCCCAGCGACAGGGGTATTGTAATCATGGTGGAACTGGAAAACGAAACGGAACACCACTGCTCGCGCATTGCCGAACAGCTTTTATACAAGCACCACTGCATCTACGATGTTATGCTTAACCGCGGCCTTTTTCTGGTGTCGGAAGATGTAAACCGCGGCGACTTTAGGGAACGCACGTTTAAAATGCTCGACGAGACGCTCAAGGGCGTTTCCCATTACAGCGGCATCGGCGGCCTGTACCAGGGGCCCGAATTATACCGTTCCTGTACCGAAGCGCTGGCGGAACTGGAAGAGAAACGGCAAAAGGCCGATACCGGCGGAAGGGAACAGCTGCGCATTGCCCATCTGCGGCAGAAGATCGGCGTTCTTCCCGCGGGCGAGGTAAAAGAACTTTTTGCCTCGGTATGGGAACCGCTTTTTACGGAAAATTTTACCGCCGCGAAGATCAAAATGGTTTCGCTTTTTACTTTGCTTGTCGATGACATCTGCGGCGCCTGGGGAAACGCCGCCGATCAAAAACTCTTTATTGATCCCGCCGCCATCATGGATCTGGAAGATCTGGGCGACTGGAAACGCTGGTCCGATCTGCAGTTTGAAAAACTGCTGATACGGGCAAGCATCGATCGTTCCGCTTCCTTTCCCCTTTCTCTTGTCAAAGCGCTTGGTTACATCAGGGAAAACTTTGGCGCGGGAATTCAACTGGGGGACGCCGCGGAACACGCCCAAATTTCCGCGAGCCACCTGAGCCGTCTTTTTGCCGAGCATCTTAAATCAAATTTTATTGATTACCTTACCGATCTGCGGATCAGCGAAGCGGAACGCCTGCTCAAAGAAGGAAAACTGAACGTCAAGGAAATCGCCGCCGCCGTAGGCTATCAGGACCCCAACTATTTTAGCAAAATATTCAAAAAAATCACCGGCGCGCTTCCCACGCAGTATACACAAAAAAAAGCCGCGCGTGAATAACCCCGCCGCAGAGCGGGTATCGTCATTCAGGCGCGGCTCCAATCCTTACAGACCCAAAAGGTAGCTGTTCAGTACGTTCTCCAGGTATTCCTGTTTGCCCGAGCTAATGCCCAGGCTGCCGTATTTTTCGCCGCCAATTTTGGCAAGTTCGGTAAAGTTCAGCCCGCCTTTTTCGAATTTGGCGCCGTCGCCCGTGTTGAACGAAGCATAGCGTTTTTTTACAAAGCCGGGGATTACGCCGTCTTTGACAATACGGTTTGCCACTTCAAGACCTATGGCAAAGGTGTCCATGCCGCCGATGTGGGCGATAAAGAGATCGGCGGGATCAACCGAGTTCCGCCTGATCTTGGCGTCGAAGTTGAGGCCGCCCGTGGTAAAGCCGCCGGCCCGCAGGATCGCGTACATGGCCAGAGCGGTTTCGTAAACGCTCCAGGGGAACTGATCGGTATCCCAGCCGTTAATAAAATCACCGCGGTTGGCGTCGACGGAACCAAAAAGCCCCAGGGCCGACGCCGTCTCCAGTTCGTGGAAGAAGTCGTGGCCGGCAAGCTCGGCATGGTTCGATTCAATGTTCATGCGGAAGTCTTTCTCAAGACCGTAGTTCTTGAGAAAGAGCGCCACGGTTTCCACATCGTAATCGTACTGGTGCTTGGTCGGCTCCATCGGTTTCGGTTCAACATAGAAGACGCCCTTAAAACCCTGCTTGCGGGCATAGTCGCGCGCCAGGGCGAAGAAGCGGCCCAGGTGATCTTTCTCGCGTTTAAGGTCGGTGTTCAAGAGGGTCATATAACCTTCGCGGCCGCCCCAGAAAGTGTAGCCCTGGCCGCCCAGTTCAATCGTCGCGTCGATGGCCGCCTTTACCTGATTGGCGGCAACGGCGAGAACGCCGAATTCGGGATTGCTTGCCGCGCCGTTCATGTAACGCGGATTGGAAAAAAGATTCGCCGTTCCCCAGAGAAGTTTGACGCCGGTCGCCTTTTGCAGTTTTTTGGCCTTTCCCGTCATTTCCACCAGGTTTTTTTCGCTTTCCGCGGGAGTCTGGCCTTCGGGAGCAAGGTCGCGGTCATGGAAACAGTAGAAGTTCGCGCCCAGCTTGGTAAAAAATTCAAAGGCCGCGTCAAGCTTGTGCTCCGCCGCTTCCATCGGCGTACCCGCGTCGCTCGTCCAGGGATGAACATGCGTCGCCTGCCCAAAGGGATCGGTACCGTCCGCGCAAAAACTGTGCCAGTAGGCAATGGCAAAACGAAGGTGATCCTTCATCTTCTTTTTACCAACAAGCTTTTCCGGATCATAGTACTTAAAGGCCAGCGGGTTATCGCTCTTGGGCCCTTCGTACTTTATCTTTTTGATTTTGGGAAAGTATTCTTTTTTTCCCACATAAAAATCCGCCATAGTAACCTCCAAAAATTTGTTCGGGTTTCCCCTATTTGTATAATGGGCTTAACGCCTCCAAATACCGTGAATACACGCCGTAGGCTTCATCGTAAGCCGCCCCGGCTTTTGCGTCGGGCTCAACCAGGGCGCCTTCGAACGCGAGATGTTCGTCCGCCAAAGCGCCGATAGTTTTGCTTTGACCGGAAACGGACGCAAGACACCACAGCGCCTGCAAAGCGCCGCCCAGGGCCGCCGCTTCCTCCGCCGAGGGAAGGCGCACGGGCAGCTTTAACACATTGGCGGCAATGCCCTGCCAGAGGGGGCTTTTGGCGCCGCCGCCGATAAGACGGATTTCCCTTGCCTTAAAGCCGAGTCTGGCAAAGCCCTCCATGCCTATCCTCATGCCAAAGATCGCCGACTCCAAAGCGGCGCGGGCAATGTTTTCTTTGTTAAAGTTGGCGGCGGTCATGCCGTTAATACCCGCCCTGCCGTTGGGAAGATTCGGGGTACGCTCGCCGTTAAAAAAGGGAAGAAGCACAATGCCCCCGGAACCTACCGGCGCGGCGGCGGCAAGCTCGTCGAAGGCTCTTACCCCAAGGCCAAAGAGCCCGCGGAATTCTTCGCTGGCGACCGTGCAGTTCATCGTGCAGAGCAGGGGAAGCCAGCCGCCCGTACTGGAACAGAAGGCCGCCAGGTCGCCGCTCGGATCGATCACGGGAGTATCCGAATAGCCGTAGAGGGTGCCCGAAGTCCCCAAACTCATCGTAAGGAAACCGTCTTTTACCGTACCGGTTCCCACGGCGCCCATCATATTGTCGCCGCCGCCGGCCGCCACGGGAATGTCCGCGGGAATGCCGTACTCGGCGGCCGCCTCCGGCGACACCATGCCCGCGGGAGCGTCGGGCGCGGCCAGCGGGGGAAGGCAGTCCGCAACCTTGCCGTCAATAAGGCCGCAGACCCAGGGCGACCATTGGCGCTTGCGCACATCGAAAAGGCCTGTCCCCGACGCGTCTCCGTATTCGGCGGCGTATTTGCCGGTTAAAAGAAAATTGACATAGTCGTGGGGAAGAAGAATATGCGCGAGCGCCCTGAAAGCTTCCGCCTGATGCTTTTTAAGCCAGAGCACCTTGGGGGCCGTGTAACCCACCCTCATGGGAAGCCCCGCCCTGGCAATAATTTCAGCCTCGCCCCCGGCGGCCCCGGTGATTTCATCGCACTCGGCGGCCGTCGAGGTATCGCACCACAATTTGACGTTATAGAGCGGCCTGCCCCGCTCGTCCAGCGGCACAAAGCCGTGCTGCTGGCCCGATACGCCGACGGCCTCTATGGTTTTTTTCGCGCCGGCGGGCAAAGCGGCAAAACAGGCTTTGAGGGCGTCGTGGTACCATTCGGCCTTCTGTTCCCGCGTCCCGTCGTTTTCGGCAATAAGCTCAATCGCCTGTTGGGAAGACGCCGCTTTTTTCTTTGCCTCGTAATCGTAGAGAACCACCTTGCAGCTTTGGGTGCCCAGATCAATTCCACAGACTGTTTTCATCAAATCGCTCCTATATATATACCGCTATATACCGCGTCATCTGTCACGGACGTTTCATGATACTTCGGCGCCGGTATTATTTCCATAACCAATATTGACAAAACATGTCTAAAATTGATATTTTGTTCACAGGAAATTCGCAGGAAAATTGAAGAAAACGGAAACGGCTGGTGATAATTAAAGAAGCGGTCTATGTTTACAAACTGGTGGGCGGGCACAAGCTGGCCTGGCACGGCCGCTACCATACCCACGATACCGCCGATTACGAACTCCACCTTTTTCTCGAGGGGTCGGGAAAATTCCTCCTTAACCGTTCCCGTTACGGCATTGAAGGGGGCCGCCTCTTTATTACCAAGCCAAGGGAATTCCACTCGATACTTCCCGACGAAGTGCGCCGGCCCATCAGCTACTACGCGGTACTTTTTGAACCCGAAGCAAACGAAGACCGCGAAGTGCTTTCGTTAATTGAAGGGGCCTCGGGTCCCATCACCGTCGAAAGCAGGGATCATTTTTTGGTGGAGGAACTGTACCATCTGGCCCGCGAAAGCGGCGCCGAAAAGCAGCGTTCCGCCGCTTACCTTCTGCTCAGCCTGCTCTTTCGCTGGTGCGGCCAGGCCGGCGGTAAAAGTCCGGAACACGGCGCCGGCGAAAGTTCCGGCTATGTGGACAGGGCCCTTGCCCTTATGCGGGACACCCTGCGGGAAAAACTGAACGTAAGGGAACTGGCCGGCGCCCTGGGCCTGTCGGAAGAACACTTTATCCGCGTTTTCAGGCGGCGTTTGGGGATCACTCCCTTTCAGTACTTTACCCGCCTTAAAATTGAGGCGGCGTCATCCTATCTGGCCGAATCGCGGCTTACCGTGCAGCGCGTGGCCGATCACTTCGGCTTTGAAAATCCCTTTCATTTTTCGCGCACTTTCAAAAAATGTACCGGCCTTTCCCCCATCGAGTACCGCCGGACCTTTGCCGGACCTTTCCGCTAAAGCGGAAACGATTCACTCGCGATGGAAGCCAGGCCGTGCTGAATGGCAAAAATCGCCATCTGGGTACGATCCTTAAGGCCGATCTTCTGGAGTATGGCCGAGATATAATTGCGGACGGTTCCTTTTGACAGGCGGAGCTGGCCGGCGATTTCCCGCGTGGAATAACCCTGACCGACGCGGCCCATGATCTCCAGTTCGGTCGGTGATACCGAAGAGTTGATCGCGCAGGCGGGCGCGGAAACTCTGTTCGCCTGTTCCGCCAGACGGGGACTGATCAGCCACGCGCCGTGGTAAACGGTCCTTATGGCGTTAAAGAGCAGGTCCATCTCGCAGTCCCGCGAAATATAGCCGGCTATCTGGCTGCAAAAAATTTCTTCCATTTTGAGCTTGTGCCGGTCACCGCCGCTGAGTATGATGACCCCTGTTTCGGGGGAACGGCTTTTCAGCACCGATACCGCCCGAAAACAGTTAAAGTAGGGCAAGTTGTAGTCAAGGAGGGCGATATCCGGTTTATACTGTTCCACCTGTCTGATAAGTTCATACCCGTCTCTGGCCTGAGCCAATATCGAAAAATCATCGGGTACAGAAAGGGTGTGTAAAAGTCTGCGGGGAAGACAACGCCTGTCCCCCAATACGATTGTTATCATTTCCTTCACCTTAACCAGTTTTTGTTGCCCCCATTGTATAGGCACACAGTAACAGTGAAAAGCTCAAGCCGAAAAAAATGACACATGTCCCCACTCTTGTGGCGTCTTCGGCCATCCGTTGGCGGATAACAGGGCTTCTCCGGGGACTTCTGGGCGGGAAAAAGCCGTTTTTCCGCATAATTCAGGCCATTTTTAAGCATTTTCTTGACGAATTAATCTTGCTGTGATATAATAAAAGGCATCCAGTTTGGAAAACTTTCTTATCTGACCTTTTTTGGACATAATCGTGCAGTATTTTGATACTCATGCCCATGTGGGGCTCATTGTTGAAGACCCGATTGAGCAGCTTATAGTTATTCAGGAGGCTCGTCAGGTCCAGGTAAACCGCCTGGTATCGATCTGCAACAGCCTTCACGATTTTCAGTCGGTGTATGATAACCTTAAATCCGCCAATAGCGTATACCACGCCGTAGGAGTAAGCCCTTCGGAAGTGCAGAATCCCGGCAGGGACTGGCCCCAGATCATTGAGCGGAGCCTTAAACTGCCCCGCGTGGTGGCGATAGGAGAGATCGGTCTGGACTATTACCGCAAATTCGGCGATAAAAATTCCCAGATTGAGCTGTTTATCACCCAGCTCGATTTGGCCAACAAACTCAATATGCCCGTGATCATCCATAACCGCGACGCCGGCCACGACGTACTCGACATTTTGCGCGACCGGCTTCCTCCCAGGGGGGGCATTCTCCACTGTTATTCGGAAGACGCCGAGTACGCGCGGAAGGCCCTGGACCTTAACCTCTATTTTTCCTTTGCGGGGAATTTGACCTATCGCAACGCCCGGAATCTTCACGAAACGCTCGACGTTCTGCCGGCGGAGCGCATCCTTATCGAATCGGAAAGTCCCTTTATGGTGCCGGCCGAATTCAGGGGAAAGCGCAATATGCCCAAGTACCTTCCCATGACGGCCCACTTTATGGCGGAACTGCTTGATGTGGATGAAGAAGAAATGTGCGAACAGCTTTGGGAAAATTCCAACACCTTCTTTGGCCTTCCCAACGAATAATCGCGGCAAGCGTACAAGGCCGTGAATCCTCCGGTTACGATAGGATCGTTGCGTCTTCCGGGCAGCCGTTTTCTTGCGCCGGTAGCGGGATACACCGACCGCGCTTTTCGCGGCCTCTGCGCCGAACAGGGCGCCAGCCTCTGTTTTACCGAACTGGTTTCCGCGGAAGCCCTGACGCGCAAGAGCGGGGCGTATGTATCGGCCGACGGTAAAACCGTTCATCCGCTTTTGCGGAGGGGCGAAGGGGAAAAGCGCTGCGCCGTGCAGCTTTTCGGCGCGTCGGCGGAAACGATGGGGCGGGCGGTCAGGCTGCTTGCTCCGCTGAAACCCGATCTTGTCGACCTCAACGCCGGCTGTCCTGTTCCCAAAGTGGTAAAGCACGGCGCGGGTTCGGCCCTGATGAAGGACAGCGTTTTGCTGGGCCGCATACTGGCGGCCATGGTCAAGGCCAGCGAAGAAGCGCTCGGCGGCGTTCCGGTCAGCGTTAAAATGCGTTCCGGCTGGGACGCCGCTTCCCTTAATTATGCCGAATGCGCCCGCGCCGCCGAGGAAGCGGGCGCCGCGATGGTTACCCTGCACCCCCGAACCCGATCCCAGGGTTACGGCGGCACAAGCGACTGGTCCCTTATCGCCGATCTGGTAAGCCGCCTGGGTATTCCCGTCTGCGGTTCGGGGGACCTTAACTCAAGCGAAGACGCCCGCGCCATGCTGGAAACGACCGGCTGCGCGGCCCTTATGTTTGCCCGCGGCGCACTGGGCAATCCGTTTATTTTTAGCGACTCGCCGCCGGCGGATCTTGCGCGGGCCCGCCTTGAGGCGGGGCTGCGGCATCTGGAATTACTTGCCGGCGACATCGGCGAAAAAGCCGCGTGCCTGGAAATGCGTAAACAGTTCTGCGCCTACACCCGGGGCGGCATGGGCCGGCCGGGTATCGCCGGCGGCGCCGCCGTGCGGGACAAATTGGTTCACGCCCAAACTATCGCCGAATACCGCCGCGTCATCGGGGACTGGACCTCGCGCCCCGCATGAACGCTTTGCCGGTTCGTTACGACAGGAATGTTTAACCACCTTGTCATTTTACCGAAAACCAGCGGTGAATACGGCAAACCTTGTCCAAAATCGGGGAATCAAGTATCATCTATAAGGTAATGGGGAGAACCATGAAAAAAACGTTTATTCTTTCAATCTTTTTGCCTATCGTCTTTGCCGGCGCGCTGGGCGCGCAGAACCGCAACGATCCGCCGGTAAGCGCCGATCCGGTCTGGGAAGCGGATCTGATGGGCACGGTGATCGGCCTGCCTGCCCTTCAGGCCGAATCGGCCGTCGTGGTTTTAAAAGAAGGCGACATTAAAACCTACAGCCGTTACGGCAACTGGCTCTGGTCCTATCACGCCAACGAAACGCTCACCCGGTTTGTAACCCGCTCGCGGGAAGGCACTACCTACGCCTGTACCGAAACGGGAATCATCATTGCCATTAACCGCGTTGGACGGGAACTGTGGAAGCTGCCGCTCAATTCGCCGGTTACCGCCAACATGATTGTCGGCTGGGACGGCCGCATCTTTCTTCCCTCAGGATCGCGCGTTTACTGCCGTACCGCGTCGGGTTATTCACTCTGGATGGTCGATTTGGACAGCCCCATTTTTGTCAAGCCGGTTATCGATCACCGCGGGGGCACAGCCATGGTCCTTGACAATAATGAATTCGTCCTTTTAAGCCATCTGGGCAGCGTTGAGCGTTTCAGGCTTGATTCAAAACCCCTGCACATCGTTCCACTGGATTTGACCAACGGCAAAGATTCGTTCTTTCTTTTCTACGCCAATGGCGCGATACAGCATATCTACCGCGACGCGGCCGGCAAGCTGGCGGCCGAATCCCTGCCGCCGCTTTCCCAGACTCCCGCCGCCGCGATCCAATGGAAGGATAACGTAGCCGTTACCCTGCGGAACGGCAGCGTTCAGATGCTTTCCGTTCCCGACGGTAAGGTGCTTTGGACCGGCGACACCCACGAAAGCGCCTCGCAGAAAGGCGCGGGAAATCTGGAGCCGTACTGGGCGGCGATGCAGTTTGATGAACGCGGGGTTTACATGCTCTCCGCCAAGGGCGTCACCGGCTTTCGTACCTCGGACGGGAACCGCCTCTGGCTTTTGCGGATCACCGGCGCGGCGGCGATTCCTTCGTTCAGCGACGAAGGCTACCTCTATTCGGGGGGAACGGATCGTTTTCTCCACGCCTACCGTATCGAAGAACGGCGGCGCAATGTGGCCCGATCCATGTACGGTCCCGCCCCCGAAGGTTCTTACGGTCTGGGCAATCCGCCTCCTTCATCCTGGGCCAACCTGGGCGACGGCCGTTTTGATCCGTCCATTGTCAAGCTGATGTACAGTGAAGTCGAGCAGGCAATCAGGCAGGGGCAGATCGGCATGTACGAACCGGATTATGCCGCCTACCTTATGGAGATGGCGGGCATTTCGCTTTCACCCGGATACTCCCCCGTCCGGCCCCAGCTGGGAATTGAAGACCGCACCAAATTCATTTTGCTGTTGGGTTATCTGGGCTCGCAGGAAACAATTCCCTTTCTTGCCAGGCTTTTTAGCAGGGACAGGGAGCCCATTATCAAGAGCGCCTGCTGTGAAGCCATAGGCCGTATCGGCGTCGATCCCGCGGGGGACGCGATCCGCGCCTTTACCTACCTGCTTTCGCCCGACAACGCGGCCGCGGATCCTTCGGTCCTGATGGCGGCGGCAACTTCCACCAAGAACCTTTGCCGTTTTTCCGGGCCGCCCTTAAGCGACGCGGGCATACGGCTGCTCCGTAACTTTACCGCCACGGATTTTCCCGCGCCGGTTAAAGCGCACGCCCAGAAGGAACTGCAAACGCTGTTTAAGTAGTCGGGCCGGTTCCAAAAACGAGGTTTTGGAACGGCTCCGCTTAACCCGCAATTATTTCCTACAAAACCTCTCGAAATAGTAGGAATACCTCTTGCCCTTTGCCGCGAAAGATGATAGACTTGTTTCGGCGTTGGGCCCCGGGCCCGGCGGCGGGCAGGGTTTTTGCCCGGCTCAAAACGCGGTTTTCCGCGAAATTCGCTGTTTTTGGAGGTTTTTATGTCAAGCAGGCTTTCCGTCAGAACGGTGGTCGCCATTGGAATTGGCGCCGCTTTGACATTTGTGCTCATGCGTTTTGTGGCGATTCCTTCGGGCGTACCCAACACCAACCTGAATCTGGGTATCGCGGTACTGACGATTTTTGCCGCCATCTTTGGGCCCGTCGCAGGGTTCCTCATCGGCTTTATCGGACATACTTTGACGGACCTGACCTTCGGCTTCGGTATCTGGTGGAGCTGGGTTATCGCCGACGCGATCTATGGTCTTTTGATCGGCCTTTTCAGCAGATTCTACAAAATTGAAAAAGGCGGCTTTGGCGTCAAAAACGCCATCGTCTTTAATGTTGTCCAGATTGCCGCCAATTTTCTGGTTTGGGCCGCCCTTGCGCCGACGCTGGATATTGTGATTTACCAGGAACCCGCCGACAAGGTGTATCTTCAGGGGCTGGTCGCCGGCAGTCTTAACTCCGCGGTCGTACTGATTCTGGGAACCATTCTGGCCTTTGCCTATTCCCGTACCCGCGCCTCGTCCGGTTCGCTCAAAAAAGAATGACTCGGGGTATTAGACCCCACTGTGAATGAATGGTCTATGGGGGAAGGGCGGGCGCCCGCTGAAAAGCCGGACGGGTTCCGCGCCTCTTCCCTGATCGCTTTCAGGAATTTTTCTTTTACCTACCAATCCCAGTCGGAGCCGACGCTTTACCATATCGATCTGGAAATTAAACGGGGCGAAAAGGTTCTGATTCTGGGGCCTTCGGGTTCCGGCAAATCAACGTTAATTCACTGTATCAACGGACTCATTCCCCACGCGTTTAAGGGACAGGTAAGCGGAGAACTCGCGATACTTGGCAAGGACGCGGCAAAGCTCGGCATTTTTGACATTTCAAAAAAAATCGGCACGGTGCTTCAGGATACCGACGGCCAGTTTGTCGGCCTGAGCGCCGCCGAGGACATTGCCTTTGCGCTGGAAAACGACTGTGTCCCGACGGAAGAAATGCGCAGGCGGGTACGGGAGGCGGCGCGTCTTGTGGGCATGGAAAGCTTTCTTGAACAAAGCCCCCATGATCTTTCGGGCGGACAAAAACAGCGGGTTTCCATAGCCGGCGTTCTTTTGGGCGAAATGGAAGCGCTGCTTTTTGACGAACCGCTCGCGAACCTTGACCCCGCCGCCGGAAAGGACACCATTGAGTTTATTGACCGGCTCCACAAAAAAACGGGAAAAACCATACTGATCGTGGAACACCGCCTTGAGGATGTGCTTCACCGGAGCGTAGATCGCATCATCCTGATTGATAAGGGAAGAATCGCCGCCGACCTTCCGCCGGCGGAACTTTTGTCAGGCAGTCTGCTTCGCGAAACCGGTATACGGGAGCCCCTCTACCTTTCCGCCCTGCGCCTGAACGGCATCGTGATCAGCGCCGGCATGAAACCTGAAAGCCTCGAAAGCCTTGACGCCGATTTTGCGCCGCTTCTGGCCTGGAAAAGCGGCGTGCAAACGGAAGCGCCCGCGCCGCCGGCCGCCGGGCCGCCCCTGCTTGAAGTCAGGCGGCTTTCATTCAGCTACGGTGAAACTTCCCCTTCCGGCGGCGCGGCAAACGAAGCGGACGGCTGGGCCCTGCGGGACATTTCTTTTTCCGTGGGGCGCGGCGAACGGCTCAGCCTCGTGGGAAACAACGGCGCGGGAAAGTCCACGCTGGCAAAGCTTATCTGCGGTTTCGTAAACCCCGCCGCGGATGCTTCCCTGTTTTTTGAAGGAAGGGATCTCGCGAAACTTTCGATTATGGAGCGGGCGGAACACATCGGCTATGTGATGCAAAATCCCAACCAGATGATTTCGTTCCCCCTGATCTACGATGAAACCGCCTTTGGCCTTCGAATGCGGGGAACCGGAGAAGGCGAAATCCGCGACCGCGTCCATCACGTTCTTGAAACCTGCGGACTCTATCCCTTTCGTAACTGGCCGGTGGGAGCGTTAAGTTACGGCCAAAAAAAGCGGCTTACCATCGCGTCGATTCTGATTCTGGAACCGCGCTTTATCATTCTGGATGAACCCACCGCCGGTCAGGACCTAAGGCGCTATTCCGAGTTTATGGAATTTCTTCTTGGCCTTAGCCAAAAGCGGGGACTTTCGCTGCTTCTTATTACCCACGACATGCACCTTATGCTGGAATATTCCGGCCGCGCCCTGGTGCTTTCGCGGGGCAGGCTGCTCGCCGACGCCGTCCCCGCCGACGCGCTTACCGATGACGCCCTTATTGCCCGGGCAAGCCTTAAACGGACCAGCCTCTACGATCTGGCGATCAAGGCCGGTCTCCCCGAACCGCGCGCTTTTGTGCGCGCCTTTATTGCCTGCGAGCGCGCGGCGCGGGAACAGGCAGGAACCGGCGCTCACGGGGAAGGCTTACGGTGAGCCGCTTTATGCTTTCCTATATCGCCAGGGAATCGCCGGTTCACCGGCTCTCGGGAGCGGTAAAGTTCATCATCTTTCTGCTCTGGTCCCTGCTGACCATGGTGAGCTACGATACGCGGATCATGGCGGCGGCCGCCGCGCTGGGCTTCGCGCTGCTCGCTGTTTCCCGCGTAAAATTCAGCGAAGTCTCGTTTGTTTTTAAAATGATGGCTTTCTTCCTTGCCCTTAACCTGATTGCGATTTATCTTTTTGCTCCCGAACAGGGCGTCGTGATTTACCAAAGCCGCCACGTAATCCTCGAAGGCGCCGGACGTTTTACCCTCTGCGCCGAACAGCTCTTCTACGAGTTCAACATATTTCTCAAATACCTGATGATCATTCCACCGGCGATTCTGCTTATGGTCAGCACCCACCCCAGCGAATTCGCCGCGTCGCTTAACCGCATAGGCGTTCCCTATACGGCCGCCTACGCGGTGGCCCTGACCCTGCGTTACATCCCCGACATTCAACGGGACTTTCAGTCCATCTCCCAGGCACAGCAGGCGCGGGGCCTTGAACTGACAAAACGGGCCAATGTATTTAAACGCCTTAAAGGTTCGGCGCGCCTGCTCCTGCCGTTGATCCTCTCTTCACTGGACCGAATCGATGTTATAAGCTGCGCCATGGAACTGCGGAGTTTCGGCAAATACAAAAAGCGCAGCTGGTATTCGTCACGGCCCTTTACCAAAGCGGATGCCGCCGCCCTGTCCGTTACGGCGCTTCTTTTCGCGGCGGGAATGTGGTTTACCTTTCGCGACGGCGACCGGTTTTACAATCCCTTTCAACGATGAAACAGATGAAACAAAAGAATATTTTCCCGTACCGTTACCCCAGCGCGGCCTCAAGGTCGGCGATCAGATCGCCGCTGTCCTCGATACCCGCCGAAAGCCGCAGGAGCCGGTCGTTGACGCCGGCGGCAAGGCGCATGGGTTCGGGGATGGCGCCGTGGGTTTGTACCAGCGGAAAGGTGATGAGCGACTCAACTCCGCCCAGGCTTTCGGCGAACAGGATCAGCGAAATTTTTTTAAGAATCACCGCGACGTCGGCCGCGTCCTTGAGGTAAAACGAAACCATGCCGCTGTGTCCCCGCGCCTGATTACAGGAAAGGCTGTATTGGGGATGATCCTCAAAACCGGTGTAGTAAACTTTTTCTACCTTGGGATGCCCGCGAAGCCGGAACGCAATGGCGCGGGCGTTTGATTCGTGGCGCTTCATGCGGAGCGCCAGAGTTTTGATTCCGCGCAGAAGCAGCCACGAATCGAAGGGCGCAAGAGACGCCCCCTCGCTTTTCTGGATGTTACGCAGTTCGTCCGCCGCGTCTTCGCGCGAGTGAACGATAAATCCCGCCAGGGTGTCGTTGTGCCCCGAAAGATATTTGGTTCCACTGTGAATCACAAAATCCGCGCCCAGATCCAGAGGGTTCTGAAAGTAGGGCGAAAGAAAGGTATTGTCCACGATAAGGCTTCCGCCGCGGCTGTGAACAAGTTCCGCGCAGCGGGCGATGTCGCTGACCTTCATCATCGGATTTGACGGCGTTTCGATAAAAAGGGCCTTTGTCCGGGGGCGAAGATTTTCTTCGATACGCTCGAAAACAGAGGTGTCCACCCAGGAAAATTCAAAACCGTATTTGGCATAGTATTCGTTAAAAAGCCGGTACGTGCCGCCGTAAAGATCCTCGGAGACGATAAGATGATCCCCCGCCTTAAACAGTTTGACAATCGCCGAAATGGCCCCCATGCCGGTGGCAAAGGCCAGACCGTGCCTGCCGTGTTCGATCAGGGCCAGAGTTTTTTCCAGTTCCGTGCGCGTGGGATTTATCGCGCGAGTGTAGTCGAAGCCCGTTGACTCCCCAAGCCCCGGATGCCTGAAAGTCGCGTTTTGATAAATGGGCGAACTGATCGCTCCGGTTACCGGATCAAAAGGCGTGGCCCCGTGCACCAGAACGCTGTCCATTGAAAGAGCCGCGCCGCTTTTACCCTGATTGTCCATATCTGCGCCAACTCCCAAACGTGTTTTCAGCTTAACGCGCGGTCAAAATCCGCGATAAGATCACCGGTATCCTCAAGCCCCACGGAAATGCGGATCAGATCATCGGTGATGCCCAGCCGCCTCCGTTCCTCAACCGGAACCGAGGCGTGGCTCATTCTAACCGGATACGAGGCGATAGTCTCCACCCCGCCGAGGCTTACCGCCGCGGCGGCAAGGCGGGTCTTCGCGAGGAAACGCAGGGCCGCGCCGGTATCGCCCGTCTTGAACGAAAGCACCGCGCCGGGACCCGGAGACTGCGCGTCGTGAACAGCCTTGAGCGGATGATCGGCAAGGCCCGGGTAATAGACGGCGCTTACTTTGGGGTGGGCCTTAAGCGCGGCGGCAATTTTTTGGGCCGAAGCCTGCTGGGCGTCCATGCGTATCTTGAGGGTTTTGATTCCCCGCAGCACCAGCCAGCAATCCCAGGGACCCGGTACCGCGCCGAAACCGTTCTGTACCGCGTAAATCCTTTGCCCCAGTTCTTCGGTGGCGCATACCGCCAGTCCGGAAATTACATCGCTGTGACCGCCTAGAAATTTGGTCGCCGAATGAACCACGATGTCGGCGCCCAGCTCAAGGGGCCGCTGGAGATAGGGCGTCTGGAACGTATTGTCAATAATGGAAACAAGGCCCGCCTCTTTCGCGATGGCGAAACAGGCTTTAAGGTCGGTAATTTTAAGAAGCGGATTGGACGGAGTTTCGAGAAACAGCGCTTTGGTGTTGGGCCTGAGCGCGCGGCGTATATTTTCCGTATTCGAAGCGTCCACGGCGCTCAGCTCCAGGCCCCAGCGCCGGTAAAAGGTGTTGAGCATGCGCCGGCTCCCGCCGTAAATGTCCTCGGCGGCGATAATATGATCCCCCGCCGAAAAAATACCCAGCGCCGAGGAAATCGCCGCGATACCGCTTCCGAAGGCGTAGCCCTTCGCGCCGCCCTCAAGGGCGGCGATGGTTTCTTCGAGCGCCTTGCGCGTGGGGTTCCCCGAGCGGGCGTAATCGAATTCGCCGGCGGCGGCGGGCGGATCGCCAAAAACCGGCCCCTGGTTAAAGGTCGAGGTCTGGACAACCGGAACCCCCAGCGCGCCGGTAGCGGGATCGCTTTCGTAGCCATTGTGGATCAGACGGGTCCCAAAAGAATCGCCGTTTTGAACGCTTTTCATTCGCCTGTTATTGTAACGGTAAATCCCTACAAAATGAAGTACCCCGAAGCGAGGACGAATGGCCGCTGTTGAGGCCGCGGGGCTAGGGAGAAAGCAGGCCGGTTGAATAATTCAGCGTATGGCCGCCTGCGGCCGCAAAGCGGTTAAACCAGGGGCTCAATCCGATCAACGCCTGAACATAACCCCGCGGAAAAAAGTTGTCCGCGTCAATGGTCGCAACTAGCCCGCTGCCGGTGAAGGCCCCCACGGTAATAGAGCAGTCGCCATAAGAACCTGGGTCCGAATGAAGTACGATATTACCGATACGGGCGGAACCGCTCATACGAAAGAGCGGGGCAGCAGTCACTGTTTTATCCACCGTTGCGTCATTGGGGAGGACATTGCTGAAATTTCCGGTAATGCTTCCCCCTTCCATAATAAACTGATTACGACTCGTCAAAGTATTGGGAACAAAAATGCCGCCGCCATATCTTCCATACGTTTCAATTTCATCGGAAACACGGCTAAGATCGGAACCGGGAGATTTTGCCCTGTTGGCGGTAATGGTTCCACCCCTCATAACGAGTGTAACTTTGCTTGAAAGATCAAGCATAACGCCGCCGCCCAATCCGCCGGCGTCATTAGCCCGAATAGTGCCGCCTTCTATAATTCTGTTTTGACTGGTACCCAAGGGGGCGGCGAAAGCAATACCGCCCCCATTGCCGGCTGTTTTGTTATGGGTAATAAGGGCGCCGGGTTTCATGATAAAATCACCGCCAGCCTCTACCGCGCCTCCATCACCCCCGCCGCGATCATTGTTTTGAAGAATTGCATTGTATCCCAGAATAAAAACTCCCGGTGATATAGTATCTCCACTCACATATATCAAAGACCCGCTTGCCGTCATACCGGCGTTGAGAGCTCCTGTCGCGGGATCTCCCGTACCCCATACGGCGCCGCCGTCAATGATTAGAGCCCCTCCCGAAGACGCGCTCATTTCCAGGCTTGCCGTATGCTCAATACGAATA
The DNA here is from genome assembly GCA_031283575.1 of Treponema sp. Taxonomy (GTDB): domain Bacteria; phylum Spirochaetota; class Spirochaetia; order Treponematales; family Breznakiellaceae; genus JAIRYT01. Next base: position 27,247 of record JAITBL010000202.1, read on the forward strand.
ATATTGTTACTGCCGCCGGCAACACGTTTGATAGTATACTGTGCCCCCGGATCAACGGTAAAGGTTATATGTTGTCCGGAAGTTACAACGATCCCATCAACATCAACATTGGCAATGAGGTAGATGGTATCCGATCCAAGACTGTCATCAAATACGCCCGGATCGGTGGGAACGCCGGTGTAAAGTCTGGTATAATATTCCGGTACTCCCGAATCAATACGCCGCGCCACATAGTGTTCCAATTTCCCATCCTTATCGACACCCCAATAACGCGGCGACGCCCATCCGGCCGGCCGATCGGGCGTTACCGAAAAGCGTTTATGGTAAAGCGAGGTATTCGTAGGCAAGGGAGGCGGTAAACTATCTTTCACTACCTCTCTGCCAATCAAATATTCCGATGCCGCTACCGTAATACGGGCAACAAGATCCGTCCTGTGGAGGGTGGGTC
>JAITBL010000250.1 GCA_031283575.1 Treponema sp.
TTCGTGACGAGGTCTGCCAGAGCTTGTACCCTGACCGTTCCCTCCCAACACGAAACAATCGGCGCCGGCCCCTATATCCCGTCGGATATAAGGTACCCCTTTTACAAAATATCATAAAGCGTTCGTGGTTACCTTCTTAAAAAACCACGAACCACCCGAACAGACACGAACGGATTCATCGCGCAGGGGGTGAATATTTAACCGCGAAGGCGAAGAAGGCGAAGAAGAAAGAGTGGGGTCCCTTTCACTCTTTCTATTCGTGAGGTTCGTGAGGTTCGCGGTCAATCAGTAGGCCCGCTTTCGCTCTTTCTTTACTTCGTGCGGTGGGTTACTTCCGCTGTTCGGTAACCGTGTCGCCTTCGGCCAGATACACCCGTGAGGAAGGCGCTACCGATTTTGTGATCCATACGTTGCCGCCTATTATCGAGCCGGCGCCGATCACCGTGTCGCCTCCGAGGATCGTGGCGCCCGAATAAATGGTAACCTCGTCTTCGATAGTAGGATGGCGCTTCAGGTCCGCGGCGGCTTTCTTGACCGAAAGCGCCCCCAGGGTAACGCCCTGATAGATCTTGACCCCGTCCCCTATTACCGTTGTTTCGCCTATCACCACGCCGGTACCGTGATCGATAAAGAAAAATTTGCCGATCTTTGCTCCGGGATGAATGTCGATGCCCGTCTGCTTGTGAATAATCTCGCTCATCATGCGGGGAATCAGGGGCACTTCACGCTCCCAAAAAAAGTTGGCGAGCCGGTGCACCATAATTGCCTGAAGGCCCGGATAGGATAGAATCACCTCTTCGTGGCTCTTTGCCGCCGGGTCGCCCTGAAAGGCGGCTTCAACGTCCAGGGCCAGCTTTTCCCGCAGTACGGGAAGTTCTTCAAAAAAAACGTCCACGAGCAGTTTGGCCGCGGCGCGGCAGGTTTTGCAGGGACCGGTGTAGCCCGCGGCGCGGTTGCCAAAGGCTATGGTTTTTTCTATTTCGCGTTCAAGTGCGCGCGCGGTACGGTTTACCCGTTCGGCGGTTACCAGCGCCAGATTATCGTGGTCCAGCGCCTCCATTTCGACAAAGCCGGGAAGCAGCAATTCACCCAGTTCCCGCAGTATCGCTTCGATGCTCCGCTGTGAAGGAAGATTTTCTTCCCCCGCCGTATTGAAGAGGCCGTGTCTGCCGTAGGACTCAACCAGCCCTTCGATGCTTCTATATAAACTACGCATTGTTTCCCTTCGATTAAACAAACATAAATCGCCCGTAAACATCATCGCTTTGGCCGCACCGCGGCCTTCGCTTTCAGTCTAGTTCTTTCCCCAGTAGGTATCAATGTGGATACCGCAGTTCGAAAGACCGCGCCGCGCGAGGGCCGCCTTGATTCCCGAACCGAAAAACACTTCCAGTGCCGCGCGGCTTTGACGTATCGCCGCTTCGCCCAGTTCGATCAGTTCGCGCTTGCGGGAAAAGTCGAAGGGCGAGGATTTATCGACCGCGTGAACAAGCAGATCCGCGCAGCCTTCGTTGCCTTCGGTTTCGCTTACGTGAAGCAGGGCGTCAAAACAGCGCATCACCACCTGTCCGCCGTTTTTGAAGGAGTCGGGCGGAACGACCCGCCATCGCCGCGTATCGACGGCAAGTATGCGGCTTATGCCCAGAGCGGCGCCGTATTCACGGGCCGCCCGCACCGGCAGATTGTTCGCAACGCCGCCGTCGACGTAACAAAAATCGCCGTCCACCAGCGGCTCGAAAAAAAAGGGAAACGACATGGAGGCCCGCATGGCTTTGGCGATGGAACCCGAGTGAAAGATCACTTCCCGTCCCGTGCAGATATCAACGGCGTTGCAGACAAAGGGGATGGAACAGTCTTCGATGTTTTTTTTCTGCGAAAGTTTTTCCAGGGTTTCAAAAATTTTTTTGCCTGAATCAATTCCGCTCTTTGACGCGATATTGCCGATGATCTGTCCCGTCTGGAACAATTTGCCGATGGGTCCCTCAATGCGAAAAACGGGGCTGTCCATGACGGCGGCAATGTCGAGTTCGTCCAGAACATAGCGCTTCAAATCCGCGCCCTTCATTCCCGCCGCGTAGAGGCCGCCGATGATCGCGCCCATGGAGGTTCCCGCCACCAGCGCGGGCGGCGGAAATCCCGCTTCTTCCAGAGCGCAAAGCGCCCCCGCGTGAACCAGGCCGCGCGCGCCGCCGCCCGAAAAAACCAGGGCGTATTTGAGACGCCGGTTGATTTTTTTCATTCGCGGCGGGGTTTGATACCCGGGAACCCGCCTTTCGGCGGTTCAGAAATGTTATGCTTGGACTGCATGGCAAACTCCACAGTTAAATGAGCCTGTTCCAAAACTAATTGACTGTGCGCTAACGCACACGGTTTTGAAACAGGCTCTTGCAGTTTCTCAGGCTTTCAGCCTTGCAAAACTGCTCATTTTAAGGTTGCTGTCCCAAAACTGAAGTTTTGGAACAGCCTCAAATAATTTCCTTGCGAAGCGAAGCTCGTACATACTGTAACGCTTACAGGATACGCCCCCTGGGCGGAGGTTCATTTTCCCGAAACCAGCGGGTACTCCTCCCGTTCGTCACAGGGCGCCGCGCATACGTCGCAGCTTTCTTCACAGGCGCGGGAAGTTCCGGAAGAGGCGGTACTGGTATCGCCGTCCGTAAAGGTAAGCGTCCGGGCGCCCGGAGCGTCAACCAGCGAGGAAAGATCGTTTCCGCCCTTAAAGCGGAGCACGTTTACCATAAAGATGTTGAGCTTGTTCACGATGTTCGGGGGAAGCAGGTTGCCGTCTACTTCTACCGAGAGTATGGGATAATTCCGCTCGCGGGCCCAGGGAGTAAAGATGCCCTCGATCACGCGGCCGATAAGGCAGGCAAAGGGGCTGATATTGACAATGCCGGAGAAGTCCCTTTCCATGGCGGTGGCGGCCACGCCGCTCGAAACGGCGATTTCCGAATTCAATTCCAGGTTGACAAAATACTTTTGGGTATTGGCCATAATCTCGCGCATATTGTGCGGCGCTTCGGGTACGAGGCCCGTACCCCTGAGCGCCTTGATCACCTTTTTTTCGACCGAATGTTTCCACCATTCCTCGATGCCGAGTTTCTTGAGATCCCGCCAGGGCTTTGACATAAAGCGCGTCCCGGGCCTGCGGAGGCCGATCAGTTTTTTAAGGGCGTATTCGCGTACAAAGTCCAGGTAGTGAATCCATTCGGCGATGGAAGCAACCTTGACCACAATGCCCCGTTCGCTCATCAGTTCGATAAGTTCGCCGACGGCAAAGTCGTCGCGGCGTACATAGATTTCTCCCACAATCAGAACCTTGGGACTTTCCGCGAGAGTTTTTTTGAGCGGAATTTTTTTAACGTCTTCGGCAAGGCGCGTCAGATGTTTCCAGACGTCTTTGGGTTTCTTTTCGACGGTAACCATAAGGGAACGCCAGCTCCTGTCGAATTCGGCGACGGCTTTTTGCGGTTCCACGGCGAGGGCTTTGAGGGCGGTCTGGATATCCTTGAGGTAATCGGCGAGCACAAAACCCCGCCACATTTCTTTGACAAAACCCGGCCCCAGTTCACCGTAGGAATTATCGGCCGAAAGGATAAAGACCACGACGTTCTCGAGGCGGAGATCGCGGAAGAGGTTTTCGTAGTATACAAAGTACTGGCCGGTACGGCAGGGGCCGGTGGTAATCGGCACAAAGAGAAGGTACAGTTCGTCCTTGCGGTATTTTTCGCTCATAAAAAACTGCAGGGCGCTTCCCAGTACGAGGTGGCTGGGAACGCACTCCTTGCCCGACGCGTGCGCGCGGGCAATCTGTATCGTTCGGGGCGTCGCCACCGGCAGCGTTTCGGCGTTAATGCCCAGGCTGCGAACCGCGGCGCCGATGTATTCGGTCGAGATCGCCCCCATGTTCGAGAGCAGCAGCTTGACCCGCCTGTTTCCCACGATGGGCAGCCTTTCGCCGGTTTTTTCGTTGTCAACGCGCAGATCAAATTTGCCGGCGCCGGTTTTTTCGGCGACAAATTTCCAGCCGTTGCTGTAACGCTCGCCTTCAATTTCGTCTTTTTTGGAACGGTACCCGTCGATAATGTCGAGGAAGGCTTCGACCCGCGTATCCACGCCGGCGTCGGCGGAGTGCGAATCCAGTTCCAGCACAAGGAAAGGTTTTTGTCCCATGATCCATTTAAGATAATGAAGGATGAAGGAATCGGGCGCGCAGGAAAAATTGGTAACGTAGGTAACATAGATGTTGGGCTCCTTTTTAAGGAGCGCGGCGGACTTGACATCCTGCTGGCCGTAGTACCAGTACATGTTGGGAAAAATATCCTCGCCGGCAAAGGGAAGAATGTCGAAGGGCACGATGGAATAACCGCGCGTCGTAAACTTGCGGGGAATTCCCATGTTGGCCTCGGC
>JAITBL010000007.1 GCA_031283575.1 Treponema sp.
TTCATCCTTAAGCGGGACGGGCGGGCTGTTCCCTTCACCTTCCGAAAAGAACAGCGTGTGGATGACGACGATGCCCGCTACCTCGATAAAGCCCGCGGTAATGACAACAAAGCCCAGACCGGTCCGGCCCAGGGTACGGAGCCAGGCCAGCTCTTCCTGGCGGAAGGCAAAGTCGCGGATAAAGGAAAAGCCCAGAGCCGCTGTCATAAAGGGAATGAGGGAGGCCGCGAGGGCAAAGATACGGCCGGGTCTGAAGCTGGAAGAGGCAAGTACCCAGGCGGCCCAGAAGAGCCACAGGGGTATAAGAAAGGCGAGCGTACCGTAGGCTCGTGAAAGCAGGCCGCCCGGGGCGGCGTTGATAAAGGTCCAGCGGAAAATCGAGGCGGCAATGGAAAGGCCCAGAAGAAAACCCGCAAGGGCAAGGACAAACGAGCCCATCAGGGAGGCCAGACGTATCTTGAAATCGGGGCGGTTAAAGAAAGAGTCCATTACTTAAATATATCGGCAACTACTTCGTGCATGGACATACCATAATAAAGATATCCGTAGGCGGCGGCGGCGGCCATGACCTGTTTGCCGTAACTGCGGGTTTCGGCAATATCGATGGTTTCGATAAAGAGGTCCTCGGGCAGGGAAGCTTCCGCGCGGCGAAGGCGGCGGATTCGGCTGGGGCCCGCGTTATAGGCCAGCAGGGCCAGCATGGGGCTTCCCAGCCCGTCCCGCAGGCTTTTAAGGTAGACGGCGCCCAGATAGACATTGATTTCGGGATCGGTAAGGTCGATATCGCCCTCGGTGTAGTCGGGGCCGCCCTGGCGTTTGACCAGAACGGCGGTTTCCCGCGCGGTCGCCGGCATGAGCTGGGCCAGGCCGACAGCGCCGGCGTGGGAGGCAATGGCGGGGATAAAGGCGCTTTCCGTCCGGATAAGGCCGTAAAACACGGCGGGGCGCAGTCCCGTATCAAGCGCGTTTTTTTCGATAAGCTCGGGAAAGGGTTTGGGATAGTAGAGCTTGAGGTCGTCAATATTCATGCGGTAGCCTTCGCGGCGCATAAAAATTCCGGCAATCTGTATTGATTCAAGGTAGCGGCCCGCGTACGCGAAGGCGCGTGACAGGGCGCGCAGTTCCCCCCGCGTGTAGCCGCCGGCGCCTGCGCGAAGGTAGGACATGGCGTAGGCGCCCGCGCCGTATTCAAAAAATTTGGTAAAAAATTCGATTTCGCCCCTGTTGGGAAGGGCATCGTCCTGATCCGCGGGACCGCTTTTTTCCACCGGAACCACCGTTTTTCCCAGATAACCGGCGGAAAGGCCGCGGTAATAGAACGAAGTGTTTCCCTCTTCGTAGGCGATGTTAAAATAGTCCGCGGCGGAGAGGCCGCCCCCGCTCACATAAGCCAGGGAAACGGCCCGCCCCGTAAGGTAGGCGTATCTGGCAACCATGGCGCTGTCTTTGCTTTCCCGTATCAGGTTGAAGACTTCCTGCAAGGCGGCCCACTTTTTTTGACGAACCAAATAAGCCGAAAGGCGGTCCAGAATATCGTTAAAATTGCCGTCATCGTTCCAGCGTTTTGCGTAGGTCCCAAGCAACGAAACAAGGTTTTCGGGTTTGTCCGTCAGGGTGGAGCTGAGCAGGTACCAGATACAGGCGTCTTCCTGGACGGAGGCTTCGGACCCGCTGAAATATGCCGGCGCAAGATCCAGGGCGCGGGCAAAAAATTCAGCCGCTTCCCCGTGTTTGCCCTGTTGACGGCGGATTCGTCCCAGATAAAAGAGCAGGGTGTAGCGGGTTATTCCGGCTTCGGCGGAATTTAACACGGCGGGGCTGTTTTTACCGGTACGCACGGCGCTTTCCCATTCGGAAAAAACCGAGTATCCGGTTTCCTGCTTTGTTCTTATCGCGGTATAGGTTCTGCCCAGATCGCCCAGGAGGGCGGGATACGAGAGGAATATACCGCTTTGGCCGCGCCTTGCGCTGTCAAACAGCGCAAGGGCCTCCGAATAGGCGCCGCCCGAGGCGGCCAGTCTTCCCGCGATGGCGGTGTTGTCCGCCCCGGTCATGGTATATTCGCCGCGGCGGTTCAATGTTTCATACGCCCAGCGGTACGCGCTGTCGGCCCTGGCTTCACCGAAAAAATAGTCCCGCCGTTCACGGACGGCCAGGGCCCCGGGCGGCTGCTGAAACGCCCAGGAAAGAAAACGAAGGGCGCGGCTGAGCGACGAGCCGGAAGCGGCGTCCCCGGCCACAGAAGCGGAAACGGCGTCCGCGCAGAGGGCCTCGGCTTCGCCGTAACGGCCCAGAGTAAAAAGGGCCGCCGCCTTGAGCGTAACAAACTCGCTTTCGCCCCTGGCCTTGATTTTGGAAAGGACGGCGAGTACCCGCGCGGCCTGTCCGGTATTGCCGCTTTCGGCGAGGATCGCGCCGAGGCTGCGGGCCGCTTCCCGCTGTACGCGATCGATGGGGCTTCCGAGCGCCGCTTCGAAGAGGGCGCCCGCGCGGACCTTGTCGCCGGCGGCGGCGGTAAGCAGCCCCGCGTAAAAAGGCGCCGAGGGATCAAGGCGCGCCAGTTCCCCCATACGGGATGGCTCGGCGCTTATAACAAAACCGATGTCCCCCGCTCTGAGTTTTTCCGCCGCTTCGCCGCGGGAAATGTCCATAACGCCGCTTGCGCCGCAGGAACTTAACGCGATAAAAGCGCAGATCAGGAAAAAAACGTGCCGGGGATTAATTTTTGGGCGGGATTTTAATTTCCGTTCCGGAAACAATAAGGTTGGGATTACGGACTTCGTTAAACCGGACAATGTTACGATACAGCCAAGGATTACGATAGAATACCTCCGAAATATCCCAAAGCGTATCGCCCCAACGCAGGGTATAGGGCGCTCCTTCGGGGGGAATTGTTTGCGGTATTTTGTATGAATAGACCGGCGGCTTGCGCGGGGGAGCCGGGGCCTCCGCGGCCGGAGGGCCCTGCGCCTGAACCTGCGCCGTGGATGGCGGAATTTGCGCGGCAGGGGGCGGCGCGGCGGGCGCGGCTGTCTGCGGCGGCGATTCAGGGATCGCCATCGCTTCGGTCCGCGTTGTTTCGCCAAAAAGGGACCGAAGGCTTAAGCCGCGGGCCAGAAAGAACCACAGCCCAAGACAGATAAGGGCCAAAATAACCCCGAGAATGATGATCGGCGCCCAGGGAAAGGCGCGGGGCCTTTCGGTCTCTTTTTCGGGGACAATCTTTTCGTGGGTATTGTGATCTTCAATGTCAAAATCGGCGTAATCGTTTTTGTCTTCCTCAAAGGATTTAAGGCTAAGACTGAGCTGCTGCTTTTCCTGGGCGGGATTTCCCAGATCGGATGATTCGGCCGAGATGGTCCCGTCGGCGGAGGAACTTATGGTAAGCTCAATGGAAGGTTCACCCCTGGCTTTGGGGGCTATCTTGTCTACTACGAGGCTCCCGATGTAAAGCGCGTCCGCCATGGTTTGCGACAGGCTCTTGTACAGATCGATCTGGACGCTCTTTTGATTATCATGAACCGTAGTAAGAATAAGCCGCTTTTTAACCGCCGAATTCTCTTGCAGGATGGAGCAAAAGTCCCCGTTGGCCACCTTAATGCCGATTGTAGCTGGCATACTCCTCTCCTTTGTTTTTATATCTGTTTGGTTCGCGGTGGTCTAATACCCCGCCCCTTGGGAAGCTTCGTTATTATAGCAGGATAGGCCGGAAGGGGGGAATTGTCAAGTCACGGCGTTCGCGCCACCGCGCATAAAATCCTGCGCGGCCCATGCCGCACAAAAAGCCCCGCGGATGGGGCTTTTTGTCTGCATGCTTTTACTTGAGCGTCTGCGGGTCAAGGATCAGCGGAGTTCCGTCGGCTTTTTGCGTCAGGATCTTGCCGCCCTGGAAAAAGCAGCTTGCGTAGGGGTGCACTTCGGCCGTTGACTGCGCCTGTTTCGCGAAACTGGCCGCGTCAAAACGGGCGATATAATTTTTGCCGCCGCTTGAAGCGATGGCGTAAAGACTTGAGCCGTTTAACCAGAGCAGGCTGTCGGGATTGATGTCGTCATCTCCCTGCTTGAGCATCTCCAGTGTGCCGGAATCAATTTCTACAAGGCGTACCGCGCCGTTCCCCCTGTTGATTCCGGCGATGCCGACAATACGGTTCCCCACCATGGTTACGGTCCGCGTATTCAGGGTGTTCACCTGGCTGCTCTGTACCGTTGCCAGAGTGGAGGGATCGACCCGCACCAGGCGTCCCAGCGAATTGCCGCGCTGTAAATTCACCGCGGCGAGAAGACCGGCCGGCGCCGCGCTGCCTGCCGCGGCCGCGGCCGCTTTGTTGTCAATGATGTCCTGCTGATCCTGGGCTATCTGCTGCCGTTCCTGCTGGGCCTCGGCGGTTTTCTGGTCCGCCTTTTGCTGGGCGGCGTCGGCTTCCTGCCGCCGCTGTTCCTGATCCTGCTGCCGCTGATCGATTTCCCGCTGTTTCTGATCGGCCTCTTCCGCCTGCCGCTGGGCTTCCTGCCGGCGGGTATCGGCTTCCTGCTGCTGCTGTTCAGCCTGCCGGCGCTGCGCTTCGGCTTCCTGCTGCTGGCGCGCGGCCTCTTCCTGGCTTAAAGTGCCCGCGGCGGCGGCCTGTTCGGCCTGCCGGCGCTGCGCTTCGGCTTCCTGCCGCTGCTGTTCGGCCTGCCGGCGCTGCGCCTCGGCCTCGCGCTGCTGGTCCTCAACCCGCCGGCGGGTCGAGGCGACGTCTTCCTGATCCCGCTGTATGTTTTTTTCTTCCTCTTCGATTACTCCCCGCTGAAGGGTAGCGCTCTGATTGGCCTCGTCGGCCTCGCGCTCCTTGATGTCGACCATTCCCTGGCGTTCCTCAATTCCGCGGTCATCGGTGGAGCGCATCTGATCGATCACGCCCGAATCGGTAAGGTTTGAGGTATCGATGGCCGAAAGGTCCCCGCTGTTGCCGGTTCCCAGCGGGATCGTCATCAGCGTCTGGCCGGGCCATTCATCAAAACGTATGGAAATACCCGCCTTTTCCGCCGTAAGGTTTTCTACCACAAGGCTTTTGTACCGCGTTGAAAAAAAGTTCCAGTCGCCGCGGAACACGGCGTTGTACACGGTGACGAAACGGGCCAGCACCGCCGCGTCGGAGGCGCTGTAATCATAGGCCCCCTGAAGATAACCCTGAATGATCAGGCGGAGGTTGCGTATATGATCGACTCCTACATCCACTCCGAAGCCGAACACGTCGGCGTCAAGCTTGTCGCCGTCCGGGTCCGAAACGCAGTGAATCACAAAGTAACGGTTGCCGGCGCCCGCCCGCTGGGCGCCGTTTTTGATCGCCCGTCCCAGCTCAACGCCGATATTACGAATCTGCTCTACCGTATCTATCCGGGAATGGGGTCCCTCATAATTGATCCAGTTGATTGCCGCCTGGTTGCTTTCCAGTTCCAAACGGTCCACATTTTGGGCAAAAAGGCCGCACGCGGCCGTAAGACCCAGCAGAAAAAGACAAAACCGGTTTTTCATGAATGGCTCCTTCACTTTGTTCTATAAATGATTCCAATAGATTTCAAGCATATATTAAAAACAGAAAGAATGGAAGCGGTCCCTTTTTGTCTTGTTTTGCCCGTTCGCCGGAAAAGGGTGTCACTTTTACCACGGACCACCCGAACCCCACGAACAGAAGACGGTGACAGGCCCCACTCTTTCTTCTTTCCCTTCTTTCCCTTCTTTCCCTTTTTCGCCTTCTTCGCCTTCGCGGTTAAAAATTCTTCTGAAACGGCGTCAGTCACCCCCTGCGTGATGAACCCGTTCGTGTCATTCGTGCGGTCCTATGTTATTTTGTCAAGCCGAAACCGCCATTTCCACCAACTTTT
>JAITBL010000054.1 GCA_031283575.1 Treponema sp.
ATCGACGAGCATCTTATCGCTATTGACGGCATCGCGGTGATTGTCAATTCAAGCAACCCTGTCTCCGGCCTAAGCATCGAACAGATCCGGGATATTTATACCGGCGCGCTTACCGATTGGAGCCAGGTCGGGGGCAGGCCCGGCAAAATCGCCGTGGTTTCGCGGGAACCCGGATCGGGAACCAGGGGCGCCTTTGAGGAAATCGTCAAGTTCCAGGACAAACTGATACGGGGCGCCATTGAGTTTGACGGAACCGGCGCCGTCAAGGCCGAGATTTCCCGCAACGCCGACGCGATCGGGTACATCTCCCTTGGTTCGGTGGACAATTCCGTAAAAACGCTGAACGTCGGCGGCGTGACGGCGACTACCGCCAATGTGGTAAACGGCAGTTACAAAATTGCCCGCCCCTTCCTTCTCCTGACCAAAAAAGGCAAAACCCTCCACGCCGAAACGCGGGCATTTCTTGCCTGGATACTGACTCCCGCGGGACAGGCCGTGGTGAAAACGAGCTGGATTGCCGTCAAGTAAGTCATCCGTACTTGACATCAAGCCGCCCGCGTTTAAGTACGGGGCGGCTTTTTACGCCAACGTTAAATTAACACAATTTTAACAATTCCCTCACGGCCCTTTAACAGGCGCGGCGCAGTATTCGATATAGGGAAGGTTTGAATGAACGTTTGAACTTTCGAACACTAAAAAGAAAACGAAGGCCGCGGAGCGGCCGGCGTTTACATCGGGGATTTATGTTTGACCGCCGCCACTTCGACATTTTTTTCAAATACCTGTTCCGCGTCATGTCGCTTACATCCGTACTGGCGCTGGCTTCGATCCTTGTGTTTGTTTTTGTTCAGGGCGCGGGGCCGTTTTTATTTTCGACGGCCGACGGCATACGGATCGTTCCCGAGCGTATCGAGGAAATAAACGTAAACGGCGAGGTATACCGCGATCACACAACTTTTATCAACATTCCCCGCGGCGCGCAGCTTGTTTCGATACGCTTCCTCAACGGGGGAACTTCGGGGGCGCTGGAAATCGCCGTCAATAACGCGGAAAAAGATCCGGAGAAAAAACTCGGCTTTATCAAAAACGAAGGGGGCGGCGAAATCGAGTATCCCCAGGCTTATACCTGGACGGTAAGCTACCAGGGGATCATGCCGGGCCTGACTTCAAAGATACACGTCCTGCTGCCGGAAGCTCCCTACAGTTTTATCGATTTTATCACCGGCTTTGAATGGAGGCCGACCTACAACAAACTCTACGGCATCCTGCCGATGATCCTTGGAACGATCATCGTCAGTTTCGCGGCGATCCTGCTGGGACTTCCCCTGGCCCTGCTCTCGTGCGTGTTCCTTGCGGAATTCATTCCGCCGCGGCCGGCTTCGATCATCAGAAGCGGCATAGAACTGCTCGCGGGAATTCCTTCGGTGGTGTACGGTTTTTTTGGCCTTATGGTTATCGTTCCCTGGGTAAAAGACAGCTTCGGCTCGCCGTCGGGAAACGGACTTTTGGCGGCGGCCCTCGTGCTTGGGGTGATGATACTTCCCACGGTGATTACCATTGCCGAAACATCCCTCAGGGCCGTTCCCGATTCCATAAGGGAAGCGTCCCTGTCGCTGGGAGCAAGTAAAATGCAGACGGCCTGGGCGGTGGCGCTGCCCCACGCAAAATCGGGAATCATGGCCGCCGTCATCCTGGGAATATCGCGGGCCGTCGGGGAAACCATGGCGGTTATCCTTGTGGCGGGCAATTCACCCCAGTTTATACGGGGCGTCACCGACAGCGTCCGTACGCTTACCGCCACGATAGCCCTCGAAATGGGATACGCCGAGGGCCGGCACAGCGAAATGCTTTTTTCAATCGGCGTCGTGCTGTTCGTCCTTATCCTGATCCTTAACAGCGTGATCCTCAGGGTACGGCGTAAAACGGAGGAAGCATGAGGAAAACGCGCAAAGTCCGCGACGGCCTTTTGTACGGAATCATGGCGGTCAGCCTTGCCGTCGTAACGGCGATTCTGTTCCTGATTCTTGCCTATATACTTTTCCAGTCGGCGGGCTTCCTTAACTTTTCCTTTATTTTCGCTTCCGCGGATGACGGGGGCATCTTCCCGATGATCATCACGACAGTGTATGTGGCGGTAGTCTCGCTGATAATCGCCCTTCCCGTGGGAATAATGACGGCGATTTTCCTTAACGAATATTCGCTCAACACTTCCGCCATACGGCTGCTCCGTCTGGCCATTGAAACCCTCGCGGGCATACCGTCGATCATTTACGGACTTTTTGGCCTTTTGGTATTCTGCCGGATTTTTAAATTCGGCCAGTCGATCATCGCCGGCGCCCTTACCCTGAGCATCATGATTCTTCCGGTGATCATACGGACCGTGGAAGAATCCCTTAAAACCATTCCCGATTCTTTTCGGGAAGGAAGCCTCTCGCTGGGGGCGACAAAATTTCAAACGATCTTTTTCGTGGTTATTCCCCCGGCGCTGCCGGGTATCGTTACTTCGGCGATTCTTGCCATAGGCAGGATTGTCGGGGAATCCGCGCCGGTGCTTCTTACGGTAGGAATTGCCCGGAACCTTCCCGCGTCGATTTTTGAATCCGGCCGTACCCTCACCATACACCTTTACTATCTGACCAAAGAAGCGATCAATCCCGACGACTTTGGCATAGCCTTTGCCACGGCGGGAGTTCTTGTCATCGTGGTGCTGTTTATCAATACGGCGACAAAGATCATCACCTGGCTTTTCAAAAAAAGAATGGGAGGATCGGAATGATACCCGATAAAATCGAAGTCGGCGGCCTTGATCTTTTTTACGGGGATTTTCAGGCGCTGAAAAACATCAATTTTTCCCTTGGCCGCCAGGAAATTTCCGCCCTTATCGGCCCTTCGGGCTGCGGGAAATCAACGTTCATCAGAACATTGAACCGCATGAACGACCTTATCCCGTCCTGCCGCATTACGGGAAACGTTCTGCTTGACGGCGAAAACATATACGGCGGCATGGACGTAACGGAACTGCGCACCAGAGTCGGCATGGTGTTCCAGAAACCGAATCCGTTCAACATGAGCATTTTTGACAATGTCGCCTACGGTAAAAGAATGCAGGGAGTACGGAACCGGCAGAAGCTTGAAGAGCTCGTCGAAGTTTCCCTTGCCAAGGCCGCCCTTTGGGACGAGGCCAAAGACCGTCTTAAAAAATCGGCGCTGAGCCTTTCCGGCGGACAGCAGCAGCGGCTCTGCATAGCCCGCAGCATCGCCATGGAACCGGAGATCATTTTGATGGACGAACCCACGAGCGCCCTTGATCCTATTGCCACGGGAAAAATCGAGGAACTTATGGGAGAACTCAAAAAAGATTACAGTATTATCATTGTAACCCACGCCATGCATCAGGCCGCGCGGGTAAGCGACAGAACGGCGTTTTTTCTTTTGGGAGAACTTGTCGAATACAACGATACCAAGACGCTTTTTACCAACCCGCAGAACAGAAAAACCGAGGATTATATTTCGGGAAGGTTCGGATAATTCCGCAGAAGGATTTTGTATGGAAAATAAACGTTTGATTTTTTCTGAAGAACTGGATCGCGTACGGCACAACATTCTTGCCATGTCGTCCATGGTCGAAGAAGGCCTCGGAAAGGCCCTGGCGGCTTTTCAGAATAACGACAGGGAACTTGCGGAAGCCGTCCGTGACGCCGACGCCGCTGTTGACCGGATGCAGCTTGCCATAGAAGACGAAACCGTCGTGCTGATTGCCACCCAGCAGCCTGTCGCCAGGGACCTGAGGGAAATTTTCACGATATTAAAGATTACGGCAAATCTTGAACGGGCGGGGGATCATGCGGTACACTTGGCAAAGACGGCGATAAAGCTTTCGGGCAAGGCGTCGTTCCGCGCCATGGAACACCTGGAGCTTATGGTACAAACCGGCCAGGAGATGATCCGCGCTTCCGTTTCGGCGTATCTGAAACAGGACGGCGCGGCCGCGCGGGAGGCCGCCGCCCTGGACGACGTCATTGACGGCGAGCATAAAAAACTAAGCGAGGAGATGCTGACGCTGATGAAAGCGCACCCCGAGCTGCTGAAAAAGGCCCTCCGCTTTCTCCACACGTCGGGTAACCTTGAACGGCTGGGGGATCATATCACCAACATTTGCGAAGCGATAGTTTATATGATAGAGAGCAGGCACGAAGAGTTGAATGAATAAGGCTGTCATACTGATCATCGAAGACGATCCCGAAATTCAGGAAATGCTTTCCATGGCGTTTTCGGACGAGGGATGGAAACTCCACCGCGCGGTAACGGGAGAAGACGGCATCCGCATGCTTACACGGTACGGGGCGGACTGCATCATCCTTGACATTATGCTCCCCGGCATGGACGGCCTTCGTACGCTGAAAAAGATCAAGGCCGAACCGCGATTCCGCAGTGTTCCGGTGATCCTCGCCACCGCAAAGGGAGAGGAGCCCGATATTGTTACGGGCCTTGAGCTGGGGGCCGACGACTATGTGGTAAAACCCTACAGCCCCCGCGTGCTCATCGCCCGCATACGGGCGGCCCTGCGGCGGATGGAAGAAAATACGGAAAGCGGCGAAAAACAATTCTGCCAGGCGGGAAAACTTACGATAGATGTCCCGCGGCACGAAGCCGCGTGGGAAGGAAAAGCCCTGCCGCTTTCCGCCACGGAATTCGCGATGCTCCTGCATTTTATGTCCCACCCTGACATTGTTTTTTCCCGTGACCGTATCATCGCCGCTATCCACGGCCCGGATTACCCCGTAACAGACCGCTCCATCGACGTGCAGGTCCTGGCCCTGAGAAAAAAACTCGGCGCGGCCGGAGAAATGATTGAAACGATACGCGGGGTCGGCTACCGTTTCCGGGGAAGCGGTTCGTGAAAACCGTTTTTCGCCAAAGTCTTTTGGTGCTGACCTTAAGCGCCCTGGGGCTTTCCCTGTCTTTTATGATTTCCGTACTCCTGTTTATGGATGCCCTGTATTACGAAACCAACACCCAAAACGTACTCAATACCGCGCGGCTTGTTTTGTCCCTGTCGCGGGAGCAGATAAACGCCTGTTTTGAAAAGGGAACGAATCGCCCGAAAGCCGATTCCTTCGCGGCATGGATGACGGAATTTTCCGGCCCGTACCGTCTTACCCTTATCGGACAAGACGGCGCGGTCATCGCCGATTCCCGTTTCCCCCGGGAAACCCTTCCCAATCACGGGGAAAGGCCCGAAGTAAAAGCCGCCCTTGAGGGGAACACGGGAAGCGCGCGGCGGAGTTCCGAAAGCCTTGGTACGGAGCTGCTCTACGCCGCCCTTCCGGTTTATGTTCCGCTGAACGGCGCGGCCGGCGGCGGTGAAAGCTCCGGCAAGCCGGCCGGTGTTTTCCGGCTGTCCATGGAAGTGCCGAATTTTACGCGGCGCGTATCCGGGGCGGCCCTGCCGTTTCTTTGTGTGGGAGGCGTTTTCTTTCTTGCAGCCCTGGCGGCGGTGTATCTTTTTTCCCGTTCCCTGTCCGGTTCTTTTGCCTGCCTCGTAAAAATAGCGCGGTCGGTACACGCGCCTTTGCCCGGCGTCTTCGGCGCAAACGCCCGTTCCCCGCAGCCTGTCCCCGGCGCTTCCTTCAGGCGGGCCTATTCCGGCGCCGAAGAATTCATCACCCTTGAAAAAGCCCTTGTTTCGATGGCCGCCGAATTAAACTCGCGAATAGAAGCGGCCAGGGCGGAAGGGCGGCGTCTTGAGGCGATACTCAACGGCATGTCGGAAGCGGTTTTTGCCATGGACGAAAAACTTGTACTCCACATGGTAAACCGGCAGGCAAGGATTCTTTTCGGCATAGATGAGAAAGCGGACGCGGGGCCGCTTTCCCTGCTGGAAGCGACCCGCTCGACGGAACTGGAAGCGGCGGCGAAGGGCATACTTGCCGGAAACGATCTCGGGGAACTGGAGGTACTCTGCCACACCGCCGTTCAGCGCCGCTTCCGTGTGTTCGCCGCGGCGCTGAACGGCACGGAGCGTTCAGCGCCGCGCGAAGGATCCGGATACGGCGAGGACGAGGCGCCGGACGTTAGGGGCGTCGTGATGGTGCTCAGCGATATTACCCGCCTGCACAAACTGGAACAGGTCCGCAAGGATTTCGCGGCCAATGTCTCCCACGAACTGCGTACGCCGATTCAGGTTATCAAGGGGTTTGCCGAAACCCTTCTGGCTTCCCCCCTCCTTGACGAAAAACAATTCCGCCACGTTATGGAGATTATCGAAAAAAACGCCCTGACCATGGAAAACCTTACCAACGACCTTTTGAGTCTGGTAAGCCTTGAAGACGAAAGAAGTTCCCGTCCCGGCATGGAAGAAACAAAACTGGATCTGATCCTTGGGGAAGCGACCGCTTCGGCCGGCGTCCGGGCCGCGGAAAAAAAGATAGGCATCGCCGTCCGCTGTCCTCCCGATCTTTCGGCAAAGCTCAACGCGGTTCTTGTCGTCCAGGCCCTCGTTAACCTTCTGGACAACGCGGTTAAATATTCCCCCCCGTCTTCGAACGTGGCCGTTGAGGCGGAACGCAAAGACGGCGAGCTGGTTATCTCGGTACGGGACGAAGGCATAGGCATCCCCGCGAAACACCTTGACCGTATCTTTGAGCGCTTCTACCGCGTCGACCGGAGCAGAAGCCAGGACCCCGGCGGAACCGGCCTGGGGCTTGCCATAGTCCGCCACATAGCCCTGCTCCACCAGGGCGACTTGTAAGTGGAAAGCCATGCCGGAGAAGGCTCGGTGTTCAGGATACGGATTCCTACAGTTTAAAAATATGGCCCCTGTATGGCTAACTCCTTTTTCCGGTTGTTGTTTTCACCCATCCTGCGGGATTGTCAAAAAAAATACAATACTGTATCGTAATGCCATGGGTATACGTCTAAAGAACATCATCAAGGCATTTTTACCTTATGGAATAATCATCTTACACAGGGAATATAATGAATATCGAAAGTATTACAAAAAAGCGTCTGTACAGAATAAATTCATTTTCGATATAATTCTTAGTGCCGGCGCCGGATGCAGGACCGCGCATTATTTAAAAAAACATGATTTACGATTCTGCGCGAATCCCCTTGATTGGATGACGCTTTATTCATTGGATACCGTTATTCATCTGTATAAAACAAATTTCGATGATTTTTTTAAGGATTTTGCGGAAGACAAACAAAAGTCATTGGAATATAATGGGCATTGGTATTTTGATACCAGAAACAATATTCTGTCACTGCATTATGGTGATATAGAAAACAACAATGAGCTATTCAGGAAAAAGATGAAAGACAGATTTGAACGAATGCATGAAAAATTATTGGCGGCGAATAAAATATGTTTTGTTTCATATAGAAATGATGATATTGGCGTATTCAGGAATTTTTTAAATGAAATGGGTAAAATTTATCCTGGAAAAATAACCTGTATAAATATCAGGAATAATGAAGAGACGGTTATACCCCCCCCCCTAAAATACTTTGAGGAAAAAATATCAGAAAAACTGGAACTGGTTGAATACGAATTTAAAGATATTCATCCGAATGGAGATGATTTAAAAACTAATGAAGACGCCTGGATAGGAAATTATATTATTTGGGATAATATTATGGGAAAAATATCTTTAAAAAAAAGAATGAATTTTTTCTCGTATATGCTCAATAAAAATAGAGGTTTTTAAAATACGGGCAAACGGTACATAACAGGGGCCGACGGCCGGCAATGTTGGGAGCAGAACTGTTACTTAATGGAAAGGAAAGCCCCGCTACAGTTTAAGTCCCGCCAAAATTTCCACGATGTGCGTGGTTCCTTCGGCAATGTACGCGCCGGCGGCGGTTAGGGCCGTTTCCTTGTTTTCCGCGCTGCCCGTTCCGTCGGCGCCCACGATGGCTCCGGCGTGTCCCATATTCCTGCCCCTGGGGGCGTTTTTTCCCGCGATTAACGCGATCACGGGTTTGGTAACATGGGCCTTGATGTAATCGGCGGCGATCTCTTCTTCGCTGCCGCCGATTTCACCGATAAGGACAATGGCTTTGGTTTCCGGATCGGCCTCGAAATCGCCGAGCAGATCGGCAAAGGTGGAGCCGGGGATCATATCGCCCCCTACGCCAATACAGGTTGACTGCCCTATGCCCCGCTCGCTCATCATCATCACCGTTTCGTAACAATTGGTCGCGCTGCGGCTCATAATTCCCACGGGGCCGGGAATATAATACTTGTGAGCCATGAAGCCCGCCTTGCATTTGCCCGGCGAAATAATCCCGAACGAGTTGGGGCCAAAAAGGCGGAGCCCCCTCTGGCGGGCGGCATAGTAGCACTTCATCATTTCGTGAACCGGCGTATGTTCCGAGATCGTCATGATCACGGGAATAGCGGCGTCGGCCGCTTCGTAGACACCGGCGGGAGTAAAGCGCGCGGGTACAAAAATCACCGCGGCGTTGCACTGTGTTTTTTCCGCCGCCTCGCGCACGGTGTTGAACACCGGCACCGTCATCCGCCTTCCTTTTACCTCAAAGCTGACGTCTTGCCCGCCCTTGCCCGGAGTAACGCCCGCCACGACATTGGTTCCGTATTCAAGCATGGTCTGCGTGTGAAAACTTCCTTCGCGGCCGGTTATCCCCTGAACGAGGAGCCGCGTGTTTTGATCGATGATGATGCTCATTGAGCGCCTCCGCCTTCTTTTTGATGAAGCGCGAAAATAGCTTCCACCGATTTGGGAATGCCTTCGGCTACCGTAATGGGCAGTCCGGATTCGGCGACAATGCGGGCCGCTTCATCCTTATTGGTGCCCTCGATGCGCAAAATTAACTGTTTCCCCGCAGCCTCGTTTTTCCGCATGGCAATACAGGCGCCCCTGGCAACTTCGTCGCAGCGGGTAATACCGCCGAAGACGCAGATAAACACGGCGGTGATTTTGGGCCGGCCCAGCATGATCCGCACCGCTTCGGCAATGCGCTCCGCCGTCGCGCCGCCGCCCAGATCAAGGGCCGCGTGCACTTTCATTCCCTTTTTCGAGATAAGGTCGATACAACTCATCAACATTCCCGAACCGTTTGACATAACGCCGACGCTGCCGTCGTCCTCAATGGGAATAAAAAGAAAATCGGATTTGCGGGCTTCGATCACATCGGCGTCTTCCTGGAGCTTGTCACGCCAGGCGCTTATGTCCGGCAGAAAGGGCAGCGCGTTGTCGTCAATCTCGATCTTGCCGTCAAGGGCGGTAAGGGCGCCACGGGCATCGACGGCGAGCGGGTTAATTTCAACGAGCATGGTGTAGTACGCAAAAAAAAGAGTGTAGAGTTTTTGCACCAGATCCAAAAGCGCCGCGCGGCAGTTTTTATCGGTGCCGGTTTTGTCCAGGACATAATCGATCACATAGAGGGGCGTCTGCTTTTCCATCGGGTTAAGGGGAACCCTGGCGATCCTGCCGGGACTGGTTCGGGCGGTTTCCTCAATGTCCATGCCGCCCACCGGCGAAAAAATAAGCAGCGGCGATTTGGTATAACGGTCCAGCATGATCGAAAGGTACCACTCGCGCGCGATTTCTTTTTTTTCAACAACAAGCAGTTCTTTGACTTTAAAGCCGCGTATGTCCATACCCAGCATCCGCGCGCAGAGCTTTTCCGCCTCTTCGGCGTTTTCGGCAAATTTGACGCCGCCGGCTTTGCCCCGGCCGCCAATCTGAACCTGGGCTTTGATCACCACCGGAAAGGCAAGGCCCGCCTCTTCAATCTTTTTTACCGCGCCGGCCGCCAGCGCCGCGCTGTCGATCACGACGCCTTTTTGAATGGGGACGCCGTGTTTTTCAAACAGGGAGGCGGCCTGGTACTCAAGCAGTTTCATCGGAACCCCCGCCCGCCTGCCGGGATGTTCCAAAAATTTCCTCGTCGCAGGGCTGGTTCCAGTCCTGCTTGACATAGGCGATCCGCGATTTGTTAAACAGATGATAGTAGGAAAGATTTTCGCTGATCGAATTGTTGCCCCAGCTTCCGCAGCCCAGCGTCGTAGTCGGCGAAAGTGAATTCTGGAAAGCGCCGCCGTTCATCGAAGTACAGATCTGGTTGACGAGAATTCTTGACACCGGCAGTTTGAGCGCGGCGTATTCGACATGCGCCCTGTTGTTGGACTGCACATCCACCGAGTGGCCCGCTCCTTCGCAGAGGAGATTGGCGCAGGCGATCTCCACGGCGTTTTCCCATCCGTCGTATTCGTAGGCGGTCATAACCGGGCACATTTTTTCGCGCGAAAGATCTTCGCCCCGGCCGTATTTTTGCATCTTGAGGATCACGCATTTGGTCCCCGCGGGAATTTCCACGCCGGCGAGTTTTGCCACGGCGGCAACGCTCTGACCCACCGAATCCTTGTTGATCCTGCCGCCAGGAAAGAGCGCCGTGCGGAATTGGTCAACCAGCGCCGGATCATCAACATAGAAGGCCCCGTTCTTTTTGAAGGCGTCGATCACTTTGGCAAAATTACTTTTGCCGGCAATGATCGTTTGGGTGCCCGAACAGATAATGCCGTTATCGAAGATGCGGCTCTGTATCATTTTTTTTGCGGTTTCGTCAAAATCAACGTCATCGTCTACGAGGCCCTGTACGTTGCCGGGGCCGACGCCAAAGCTCGGCTTGCCCGAAGAATAGGCGCTCTTGACCATGCCGGCGCCGCCGGTGGCGATCACCACGTCAACCGATTTCATCAGTTCCGCGGAAAGATCGATGGTAGGCTCTTCGATCACAAGAAACACATCGCGGGGAACACCCAGCTTGTCGAACTCGGCGCAGTAAAGTTCCGCGAGGCGTTTGGCGCAGAGTTTGCTGCGGGGATGCGGGGCGATGATGATCGAGTTGCCCCCTTTGATTGCAAACATGGCGTTACACATGGGAGTAACGATGGGATTGGTACAGGGTGTGGCGGCGCCGATGACGCCCATGGGTTTTGCCACAATGGCGATCCCCGCAGCCTCGTCATATTCCAGAATGCCCACCGACTTTTTGTCCTTCAGGCCGTACCAGAGTATACGGGCCTTGCCCCTGTTTTTAACAATCTTGTCCTCGTAGACCCCCATGCGGCTCTCTTCGGCGGCAAGCTTCGCCAGCGCTTCGGCGTTGTCGTACACGACTTTGGCCAGCGTGCGGACCACAGCGTCGATTTGCTCCTGGGAATAGCCGGCAATCACTTCCTGAGCCGCCCGCGACCGTTTAACAAGCTCGGCAATTTCCATGGTGTGCTCCTTAAAAAGTAGTTTCCCGTCCCGTACGACAGGGGG
>JAITBL010000117.1 GCA_031283575.1 Treponema sp.
ACCGAGCCGACCACAACCCTGGAAGCCGCCCTTTCCCGGCTGGAAAAAGAGCTGATAGTGGAAGCCCTCAAGATTAACAGCGGCAATATGGCCGCCGCCGCCCGTCAGCTGGGGGTTACTGAACGGCAAATGGGGCTAAGGGTCCATCATTACGGGATCAACTGGAAATCGTTCAGGATGATAAAAGTATGATCACAAAAGTATGATCGAAAAAGTATGATCGCGACAAAAACCGATTTGCCGCCTATATTCCGACAAATTTGTATCTAATAATATTTAAAGCTACTTTTTTGTCGTTATTTGTGATATAAACGAATAGGTAGGCAAGATCACCAAAACGGCATATAAAAAATTTTCCGGTAAACACCGTGCTTTCTTTCGTTTTCTTTCGTCAATTTTAGTATAAAGAAGATTTTCGTCTTTTGAGGCAGGGCGGCAAGGCATTTTGAAGAAAAGTTCCGCCGTTCTTTGTATTCCCCCGGAAAACTTGGCACAGTTCCTGCTATAAAACCTCAAAGCAACTTTTAGGAGGACAGGAAAGTGCAAAAGAAATTTATCATCGCTGCAATACTGCTTCTGTGTGTAGGAGGTGTTTCCGTTTTTGCACAGGAAAGTATTGAAAGTCTGGGGTTCTCCCTGGATGTGGTATGGCTTTTTATCGGCGCCATTTTGGTGTTTATTATGCAGGCCGGTTTTGCCCTGGTGGAGACAGGGCTTACCCGCGCGAAAAACGCCACCAACATTACGATGAAAAACGTAATGGACTTCTGTTTCGGGGCCATCGTGTACTGGGCCATAGGCTGGGGATTCATGTACGGAAAAGACGCGCTGGGCGGCCTTATCGGGAGCGACCAGTTCTTCTTTAGCGAGATGGCCGTGAACCTTGACAACGCGAACATTTACAAAAGCTGGTTTTTCCAGGTTGTCTTTGCCGCTACCGCCGCCACGATTGTTTCCGGCGCCATGGCGGAACGGACGCAGTTTAAATCGTACCTGATTTACACCTGTTTTATTTCCGCGTTTATTTATCCGATTTCGGGCCACTGGGCCTGGAGCGGGGACGGCTGGCTTGCCAAACTGGGGTTCCATGACTTTGCCGGTTCCACCGTCGTACATTCGGTAGGCGGCTGGGCGGCCCTCATGGGCGCGGCGGTTCTTGGCCCCCGGATGGGCAAGTACATTAAAGGCGCGGACGGCAAGGTAAGCGTTAAAGCGTTCCCCGGGCACAATAGTCCCTACGCCGCCCTGGGAGTACTGCTCCTCTTCTTCGGATAGTTCGGCTTTAACGGCGCCTCCACCCTTACCGCGCTGGGCGAAAGCGGAATCTGGAGCGGCGCGAATATTTCGCGGGTCTGCGTAACCACCACACTGGCGGCCGCGGCCGGCGCGGTAGCCGCCCTTATCTTTTCCTGGATTTGGTTCAAGAAACCCGACGCGTCAATGACCCTTAACGGCCTTCTCGCGGGCCTTGTCGGAATCACCGCCCCCTGCGCGGTTGTTTCGCCCGGCGCGGCGGTTGCCATCGGCCTTATAGCCGGGGTCCTGGTCGTGCTTGCCGTTGAGTTTATCGACAAGGTACTAAAGGTTGACGATCCTGTAGGCGCCGTTTCGGTACACTGTGTCTGCGGGATCTTCGGAACCGTCGCGGTCGGCATCTGGGGTAACGCTCCCGACGACGGAGTTCTCGGCCTGCTTCACGGCGGCGGGGCCGCCCAGCTTGGCAAACAGCTTATCGGCGTCGTGTCGGTGGGCGCCTGGGCGGCCGTCACCAGCTTGATACTTTTCTTTATAATCAAGGCGATCTTCGGACTGCGGGTGTCCCCCAAAGAAGAATTGGTAGGTCTTGATTTATCCGAACACAAGAGCGAAGCCTATGCCGGCTTCCAGATCTTCAGCAATACGTAGGAGGTTTGAAAATGAAACTGGTAATTGCTTATATCCAGCCCCATGCGCTGAACGAAGTAAAACAAGCCCTCTATGACGCGGAGGTTTACAAAATATCGGTTACCAACGCCATGGGCTGCGGCCAGCAGAAAGGCTACACCGAACAATTCCGGGGCGTTGAGATAGAGGTGAATCTTCTTAAGAAGGTCCGCATTGAAATTGCCGTAAATGACAATTTCGTAAAGCCTACCATTGACGCGATCATCAAAGGGGCGCGGACCCCGGATATCGGCGACGGGAAAATATTCGTGCTTCCCATCGAAGAATGTATACGGATTAGAACCGGCGAAACCGGCTCTATTGCCATAGGATAAAGCCAGTTCCAAAACTCGGGAGAGTTCCGCTGGCTTTGGAAAGATCCTCCATAACCGCTGGGGGAATGTAACAAAGAGGTGAAACCGGCCTTTCGTATAACGAAAGGCCGGTTTTTTTTCCTGGGACATTGTATTAGATACGCGTTAAAGATACATCATTCCTAACCACAAAAATTTTCCTACGTGAATGTAGGACTTTCCTTTAATCATACATTTTTGTATAAAACTATTTCAAAAAAACCAACACTTTGAACGTTGTGTAAAAAAGCAGCGAGCCGCTTGAACAGGACGTGTCGCGCTTTCGTTCGCGGTAAGGTCTAATACCGCTTTTCAGGGTTAATACATTCTCTTTAATGTGGAATTTTTGACGCGCAAGCCAAACTGCCGTCCCGGCTGCGACGCTTGGCACAGTTTTTG
>JAITBL010000169.1 GCA_031283575.1 Treponema sp.
TGATCTGGGCTTTAAATTCGACCTGACCCCGCCCGCCCTCTTTAGCGGAGAGAACATGGAAATTTCCAACCGCGAGGTTGAAGCCCTGATCGTCCCCATGGAAATTGGACCGTTCGGCAAAATCGAAATTAACGTGGCAATACGCGAGCGGGTGTAATTCGCGGCAAAATTCCCAGGCGTTATTTACTGCGGCAGAATAATCGTGTGAAGGCGCAGACCCCGTTCCGCGGCGGCCTGGTAGGTCATTTCCTTTGAAATTTTACCCCGCTGGCGCAGATGGGGCGGCGCGTCGCCGATGAGGATGATGAGCCGCGACTCCGCTTCCCAGGAAAATTTGATCACTCCCTCATAAAGCGCCTCGTAGACGGCTTCGGGAATGTCGCGGCCGCCCCGGACCTGGATACCGTTAAGGGAGCGCTGGAAAAGATCAAAATTTTCGGTAAAGGGAATAACGCGGGTAAGGTATTCTTCGTAATAGTCTTTGTAGAGCACCATGCCTATGCGGAAGCCGGCAAATCCCGCCGAAGCTTCTTTAAGCATGGGAATAAGGTTTTTCCGCACTTCGTCAACATCGTTCTTCATCGATCCGGTGGTATCAAGGCAGATCACCAAATCAAGGTTTCCCCCCCTTTCCTTTTCGAGGATATCCCTGACACGGTCAACCAGATCCTCCGGCCCCGAGGCGTGAAAGAATTCGCCCCCGCCTTCACGGGAAATCTCCGAATAGCTGGACTCGGTTTCTTTCATATAATTGCCCGCGGCAGGCCCGGGGAGGGGCTGCTGGGTAACGGCAAGCTGGTAGGGATTGTCCCGCCAGGGGCCGCGGTAATCGCCGTAGGGAAGCGCAAAGCTCCTCACATTGAAGTAGGTGCCGTCGCTTACATAGACTTCGCCCGCCCTGCCCGTTTCGTAGCCGTATTCAAGAATGTAGGGGATAAAGATGTGAAACGCCTCGCCCAGTTCGGGGTGCCGTTCCACCGTCGAATCGATGAGGGACCATAGCCGGCTCGCCTGGGGAATGGGGGCGCCGTCCAAAAGCCTGATCTCGTTGCCGTTGACCGGATTCCAGTCGGGGGCGCGGTAGGCGTAATTGGCTGCCTTGCGGGCAGGGTCCCGCGTCGACTCGACAAGGAGAACCGAAGCGATGGAAGGCCTGGCCCGGATGAACAGATGAAATCCCCCGTCCGCCCGCTGTTCAATGCGGAAGTCGTTCCGGCTTAAAGCGAGATCCTGGGCAGACAGGAGGACGGGGCAGAGGAGGATAAAAAGATGAAACAATGCGGCCTTCATCCCTTTTATTTTCGGCAGAAGAACTATTCTTTTGTACAATAATAAGGTATTATAGGCGCAGGTTGGCGCATGAGATCGGGAAAAGAACTGAATCTGGATTCCAAAATACTCAAAAAGATCGAGACCCTTGGCGTTTCGCCCAAAACGGTAAAACTCGCCCAGGCGCTCCTTACCGACGGGGAAATCCAGGCGATACAGGAATACGCCAATTCGGTCTCCATTGTCAGGCTCAAATTCAACGATCACGGGCCGGTCCACACGCGGACGGTGGCGTTCAATTCCCTGATTATGATGGAACTGCTGCAAAAAGCCGGCGTCAAGACCAGCCTTGAAGCCGAAGAATCCGGCGTGTTTGAAGACAGCCTCCAGGCGGTACTCTGCGGCGCTTTGCTCCACGATACGGGCATGTCCATTGGCCGTCAGGACCACGAACTTCACAGCGCGTATCTGGCCAGTCCCATACTGGACCGCGTACTCAGGGAAGTGCACGGCGGCGATCTGCAAAAACGGGTGATGATCCGCTCCGTAGCCCTGGAAGCGATCGCGGGCCACATGGGGAACAGGACGATTCACTCCCTGGAAGCGGGCATTGTCCAGGTGGCGGACGGCTGCGACATGAAAAAAGGCCGCGCCCGCATTCCCATAGCCATAGGCGGCGGGCCCCGCGTGGGTGACATTCACCAGTATTCGGCCGGTTCCATCGAGGACGTAAAGATAGCGCAGGGCAAAGAAAAGCCTATCGGCATACACGTCGAAATGTCCAGCGAAGTGGGACTTTTTCAGGTGGAGGAAGTGCTGCTGAATAAAATCGCCGCGGGTACGGCAAAAAGTTATATTGAACTCTACGCGATTCTCCAGGGCAAAGAGCCAAAACGTTATCTGTAGACAGGAGTTTTAGTTATGGGCGAAAAAACCAGCGCGGTCATTTTTGACATGGACGGGGTGCTTACCGATTCGGAATGGTTCATCGCCGAAGCGGGGCTTCTTATGTTTAAAGAGCACGGCATCGAGGTAAGCCACGACGACTTTACGCCCTTTGTGGGAAAGGGGGAAAATACCTTTCTTGGCGGCGTGGCCGAAAAGTACCGGTTTGCCGCTTTTGACATTGAACGGGACAAGACCCGTACCTATGAGATTTACTGCGATATCGTCAAGGGAAAACTCAAGGCTATCCCCGGTTCGGTTGAATTTGTACACCGCTGCCGCGAGCTGGGACTCAAGACGGCCCTGGCGACTTCGACCGACTACATAAAGATGATGGCGAATCTTGAGGCCATAGGCCTTTACAATACCGAACTCCGTTCGGAGCAGATTGGGCTGGCCGCCGCCATCGGCGCCGCCGCGCGCAACAAGGCCTTTGACGCCATGGTGAACGGCCTTGACGTGGAAAGGCAAAAACCCTTTCCCGACCTCTACCTTGAGGCGGCGTCGCGCATCGAAACGCCTCCCGCCGAATGTTGGGTGGTGGAAGATTCGGTGGAAGGCGTAAAGGCGGCGAAGGCGGCGGGTATGCGCTGCCTTGCCCTGCTCACCACGTTTGGCGAAGCGGAAATTCGCGGGGCGGGCGCCGACCGTATCGCCGCAAATCTCGCCGGCTATAAACCCGAAGAACTTATCCACACTCCAGGAGATTAAACCGCGCTGACGCGGCAGTAGCGTTTTTTTCCGGCCCTCAGCACCAGGCGGCCTTCATCCGATAAACGGTCCGCGCCTATGACCGCCTTTACGCCGTCGACGGCGGTAAAAGCGCCGGCGGCGGTATCGACGAAAGCGCCGCCCTGTTCCCCGAGGCGGCGCGCCTCGCTTTTGGTGGACGCGAGACCCGCGTCCACCAAAAGTTCGACAATGTTGTAGCCGG
>JAITBL010000223.1 GCA_031283575.1 Treponema sp.
ATGAGGGCGGCGTGGAGGCTTACAACGATATGCTGGAAACGCTGGGCGAAAATTTGCCCGCGCTGCTGCCCCACGCGAAAAGCTGCAAGACCATACTTGCCTGGGATTTGGAGCGGGCGGGGTATTTGGCGCGCATCTTTGCCCATTTGGGCTGGATACCCGAAAAAGAAGCCTTTGACTGGCTTAAAAAAACCGCCGCGGAGATCAAAAAATCCTTCGCCTCCTGGGAGGAATACGCGGTCTCCGCTATGACAGGCCGGGCCCTGCATTTTGAAGACGCCGATCCGGTTATAGGCGCGGCCTGCGAGCTGTTCGGCGATAAAAAAGAGCTCCTGGACAGCCACCCCGTTTCCGGTTTGTAGGCCTGCAGAGCCGCGGGGTATTAGACCCCAATAAAAAAGACGATGCGTCTGGACGTCAAATGACACGCACCGTCTGATAGAAGCTGATTTTGCTCCTGGTGCTTTCATTATCGGCGTCCGCTTTCGGGAACTTTAGGTATTTAATGACATCGCCGTTCCGTAAGGCCTACGCGGGTTCATACCCGACAAACAAATCGCGGCCGTGTCCGAATCGCCCCGGAGCTTTCCCCGCTTACTGCCGGTATGCGCTCAAAAAATCCCCCAGCCGCGCAAGCGCCTCGGTAAGGACGTCCTTTTCGGGAAGAAAGACGATGCGGAAATGGTCCGGTTTGTCCCAGTTAAAGCCCGTTCCCTGTACCACCAGCAGATGCTTTTCGCGGAGCAGGTCCATAACAAAGCGCTCGTCGTCGCTGATGCCAAAGCGCTCCACATCAATTTTGGGGAAACAGTAGAGGGCGCCCTTCGGCATGGTTACCGAAAGCCCGGGAATTTCGTTTACGAGGGCGGCCGCCGCGTCCCGCTGCTCTTTAAGGCGGCCTCCGGGAACAAGAAAATCGCCGATGCTTTGCCGGCCGCCCAGCGCGGTGGGAATGCCGAACTGGGCGGGCATATTGGCGCAGAGCCGCATATTGGCCAGCATGTTAATTCCTTCTATATAATCCGCCGCGGCCTTTTTGTTGCCCGAAATAGTCATCCAGCCCGAACGGTAGCCCGCGGCGCGGTAGGTTTTTGAAAGGCCGTTAAACGTGATACTGCAAATACCGCTGTCAATGGCCGCCATGGGGATGTGGCGGGCGCCGTCATAGGTGATCCGGCTGTAAATTTCATCGGAAAACACCAAAAGTTCTTTTTCCCGTGCGGTTTTGGCGATTTCCTCAAGAATTTCCCGTTCGTAAACGGCGCCGGTGGGATTATTGGGGTTAATCACGACGATTGCTTTGGTTCTGTCCGTTATTTTGGAGCGCAGATCGCCCAGATCGGGATTCCAGAGGCTTGCCTCGTCACAGCGGTAATGAACGGCCCTGCCGCCGGCAAGGGTTACCGCCGCGGTCCACAGGGGATAGTCGGGCATGGGGATAAGGACTTCGTCCCCCGAATTGAGCAGGCCCTGCATCGCGATCATGATCAACTCGCTTACCCCGTTGCCGATGTAGACATCATCAACATCAACATCCATAATCCCCTGATCGCGCAGGTCCAGGGAAATGGCCGCGCGGGCGGCAAGAAGGCCCCGCGAATCGCCGTAACCCTGGGCGTTGCGCATATTAACGATAATATCGCGGGCGATCACGTCGGGCACGTCAAAACCGAACGGGGCGGGATTCCCTATGTTGAGTTTGAGGATCGTAGATCCTTCTTTCTCGAGGCGTACGGCCTCTTCCATCACCGGCCCCCGGATATCGTAACAGACATGATCCAGCTTGTTTGATTTTTCAAAAATTCTCACGAGGTCTCCTTACAGCCGGCTTTCCGGACACGCGCCGCTTACTGATAAATAAAATCCGCCGCCTTGTTTATATACGAAGAAAGCACGGCGGCAAAAACTTCGGTTTCAATGGCTTTTATCTCGCGGTTCCAGTCGAAACGCCGCTTGAAAGCCTTTAGCACACGGGCCCTGCCCGCTTCGGCAAGGCGGTACAGGCCTTTTTCGGGGAGAAATTTGTCCAGCGTATCGCCCAGAAACCAGGAAGAAAGGCCGGTGATGATCCCGTCGGGGCTTTCTTCGGCCAACAGGGAAAATTCCCGGGCGGCGGCGGCAAATTGACGGTCCAAAAGCAGGGCGAAGCCGTGATACCAGCTGAGCCAGGGACTGCGGCCGCCTTCCTCAAGGCGCGAGGCGAAAAACCGCGCCGCGCCGGTAAGGTCCCCGGTAAGGATACGCGCCGTGCCGAAGATCAGGGCGTTTTTCCGTATCAGCGCGGGTTTATTCATCTCGAGCTTCTTTTCCAGCTCCGTCACCCCGCGCGCGTCGGAGAGCACCAGATAGGTGTTGGCGAGAAGTTTTACCAGATGGGGGGGATAGCCGCCTTTCCGTATAACCCGCGTTTCCAGTTCCTGAATCAGGGCGGGCCAGTCTTCCTTTTGCAGAAGCCGGTACACGCCGCGGTTGGCCAAAAAGTAGCAGTCCACCGCTCCGGCAAGGAATAGCGCGAGGGGGCCGAGGAGCCAGGCGCCGCGCCAGAACACGGCCGCGTCGGCGGGGCCCAGCATGATAACGGGTATGCCGAAAACGACGCCCAAAAAGCAGAGGACCAGGATGTTAAAAATTACGATAACCGCGCCGAACTTCAAGAAATCTTTCCCCTTTCGGCCCGCGCCGAAGCAATTGTTTTTTTTTGGGCTTTATGCCATAATAATCAAAGTATACGCCTTCGTCAATGAAAGCGGTTTTGGGGTTTTATGAAAGCGGTCCGGTTACAATGACCCCGGCGGGCGGGTTCTTGGGTATGGATACGTCTGTGAATCAAAGAGGTTCTGTTGAAGAGTTACAGCATTAAAGACATCAAGGTGGGGAGTTTTTTTTCCGCGCCGGTTTATCTGGAAGACCAGTTTATCCTCACCGCGCCGGAACTGAACTTTTCCCGCGAACTCCTCAAGACCCTGACCGACTGGGACTTTAAGGAAGTCCACAGCGACGGCGAACCCCAGGAAAATTACGCCGGTGAAGAGGAAATCGTCCAGGAAATAGACGGCATTGTCGAAAAGGCCTTTCTTTCGGACGGGGACCAGGTGCGGAAATGCGAGCATTTCTACGCCGATTTTCTTAAATATGTCGAAACCCTTTTTAGCCAGTTCGCGGCCAAAAAAGAAATTCACTTTTATCAGGTTGCCGAGCGGGTCAAAGAGCTGTGCGACATGACGCGGGAAAACCACCGTTACCTGCTGCGGGTGATGCGCATCGATTCGCCTGAAGGCAAAAATTACATGGCTTCCCACGCGGTTAAATCCACGATCATCGCCCTGATCATCGGCTCCTTTATCAAGCTCCCCAATCACCGGCTTATCGAGCTGGCCGTCGCGTCGCTTCTGCACGAGGTGGGAATGGTCATGCTGCCGCCCCAGGTGTACCTGACCGGCAGGGAACTGACGCCGGCGGAGCGCAAGGCGATTCTTACCCATCCCATTCTGGGTTTTAACGTGCTCAAAAGTCTGGACTTTCCCCTTGTGGTAAGCCTTGCCGCTCTGGAACACCACGAGCGCGAAAACGGCGCCGGCTATCCGCAAAAACTTACCGGCGACAAGATCAGCCTCTACGCCAAAATTATCACCGTGGCCTGTTCCTACGAAGCGCTTACCAGTAACCGTCCCCACAAGGATGCCCAGGACGGCTACGCGGGAATGTTGAACCTTCTCAAGAACGAAGGCAAGCAGTACGACGACACAATCGTCAAGGCGCTGGTGTTTTCCCTGTCGATTTATCCCATCGGCCTCTACGTGCTTTTGTCCAACGGCAAAAAAGGGCAGGTGGTGGACGTCAATCCCGAAAATCCCAAATTCCCCATGGTGCAGGTTTTTGGCGAATTAACACCCGACGGCAAAAACAGAATACTGGAAACCAGCGCCGACGGCGTTCATATTTCCCGCCCCCTCCAGAAGGAAGAAATCTCTTAAACTATGGAAGATCCCTTACCTCTTGCGCTGCTTGCCGCCTCGGGCGTTTTTTTTACTTCGCTTTCCGCGGCAGCCCTTTCCCTGTGCCGAAAACCACGCCTGCGCCTGAAAGCGCCGAATCGCGGCGATGACGATCCGGTATTTCGCGCCCTTGATAACAGCGAAGAATTTATCTTTGCGCTGCGGATATGGAATCTGATCGCGTACGCCGGAGCGACGGCGCTGTTGTTTTACCGGCGCGGGCCGTTTCGTCCGCCCGTTCCGCTTGTCGTTCCGGCCGCCGTGTTTATCGTTTTCGCGGAAGTCATTCCGCGTCTCGCCGCCGCCGCCAACCCCGAAGCCATTTTCCTGTTCTGCTTTCCGCTTGTCCGCCCGCTCTGCCTTCCCTGGAAGCCGCTGTATCTTCTGACAAACCTTCCCCAATTACACCGGAACAGCGGCGGCGAGGGTGAGGCGGAATTCCGCATCGCCCTGGACGAAGGGGAAAAATCGGGCGCCGTCGAACGCGAAGAGCGCTCCATGGTGGAAGGCGTACTCTATCTGGGCGACCGTCCGGTGAGCGCGATCATGACGCACCGTTCCGAAATCGAATGGCTCGATATTGACGAAGATCCGGCGTCCCTTCTGGAAAAGATCAAGGCCCGCCGCGGCCAGGGTTTTTTCCCCGTGGTCAAAGGCACCCAGGACAACATTGCCGGCGTCGCCTCGACGGCGGATCTGCTTATCGCCCTCGTGGAATACGAAAGCGAAAAAGCGGGCGGAAAGGCGTGGAAAGGCCTGGGAAAGGTGATGAAAGCGCCCCGCTTTATTCCCGAAACAATGAGCGCCCTCAAAGCTTTTGAGGCGTTTAAACAGGGCGAAGAATACTACCTCTGCGTGATGGACGAATACGGCGGTTTTGCCGGCTCCCTGCGCCTTCGCGATCTGGTGGAAGAGATTGTCGGTGAAATGACCGGAGAGGGCGAACTGGTAAAAACGGAAGACGGCTCCTGGTTTGCCGACGGCAGTCTTGCCGTTGACGAGCTTGCCGAAAAACTCCCCGGCTTTGAAGCGCCCCCGGCGGAGGGCCGCGAATACCACACCCTCGCGGGATTTATTTTGAAACTGGCGGGGGAAATTCCCCGCACCGGCGAATGTTTTGACTGGGGAGGCTACCGTTTCAGGGTGGCGGATTTGGACGGAAACCGTATCGACAAAATTATGGTAACGCGCCCGTGACTTTTACCGATCTGGGGATCGAGCCCCGTTTCGCCGCCGCGCTTGCCGCGAAGGGAATTCGCGAGGCGACGGCGATACAGGAGCGGATCATTCCCCTGTTGTTACAGGCCGGCGATTCTCCCCGGCCGCTGTTTTTTTCGTCCCCCACCGGTACGGGAAAAACATTCGCCTATCTGCTGCCCCTGTTACAGCGTATTTCACAGGCGCCCGTTTCGGGCGGCCCGCGGCTGCTGATACTCGCCCCGACGCTGGAACTCTGCGCCCAGATAAAACGCAGCCTCGATTTGTTCGAGCCGGAGCGGAGCGCCCTCCTGATCGGATCGGCGCCCCTGTCGCGGCAGATCGACGGCCTTAAAAAAAAGAAACCCGACTATATTGTGGGAAATCCCGCCCGTATTCTGCAGTTGGCCGGCATGAAGAAGCTGCGGATCGGCGGCGCGGCTTTTATCGTTTTGGATGAAGGGGATCGCCTCGCCGACCGTGAATTGTTCGACGACACCGCCGCCGTACTTGCCGCCGCCGCCGCAGGCGGAAACACGCCCGCCCTCATGGCCTGTTCCGCCACCGCGCCCCGCGCCGGCTCGCGCTTTTTTTCGCTGAGCGCATGTTTCCCGCCGGTACAGGCCGCGGAAGCGGCGGCCGGCGGCGAAAAACCGGAACATTCCGCGGCGTGGGAATTAATTGCCGCGGGCGGCGGCGTTCCGGAAAACATCGCACACTGGGCGTTTTTTGCGGAGGAACGCAAAAAAATCAGCGTCCTGCGATCCCTGCTCGCCGCGGCCAAACCAAAAAAAGCCCTGGTTTTCGCCGCCGACGGGGGCCGCTGCGGCAACATTGTTTCGCAGCTGCAGTATCACCACCTGGCCGCCGGCGGCATCTGGGGCGGCATGGATAAAAAAGCCCGCAAGGCCGCCATCGACAATTTCAGATCGGGCGCGCTCAGCATACTGGCGGCCAGCGACCTTGCCTGCCGCGGCCTCGACATTGAGGGAATCACCCACGTCGTCGCCCTCGACACGGGCGACGACGAAGGCGCCTACCTGCACCGCTGCGGCCGTACCGGACGGGCGGGCCGGCGGGGGATCATGATCACCATAGGCGACGCCGATGATCTTCACCGTCTTCAAAAAATCGAAAAAAAACTCAAGATAGCCGTGTACCCCAAAGAACTGCGCGGTGGAAAAATCGCCGCGCCAAACTGACAGATTGTAACAGAAGAACCACAACGGAACACCAGAAAGCACCCAAAAAGGTGACTGACACCAGGAGCTTCCTCTTCCTTTGTGCGCCTTAGTGCGCCTTAGTGGTTAAAAATTCTTAAACACGGTACTGGTTGGATTGTAACATCTACATT
>JAITBL010000154.1 GCA_031283575.1 Treponema sp.
CGGGGTATCGTCGATCTGCAAGGTATGGATATTATGCGGGTCCATACCCCCAGCAAACAAATCGTTACCGGGTTCAAATCGCCCCAGAGGGGCGGGGTATGGACCCGCTTGCGAATCAAAGCACGATATATCCTGTTCGTGTGGTTAGTGGTTCCTTATTCGACTTCTTCGCCCTTGCGGTTAATTTTAAAGTTTTAGATGTTACAACCTACCAGTCCCCCGGCCAGCGGGCGCTTGGACCAAAAACACGCGATTTCACGAAAATTTTTTCCAAAGACTCAAGCGCCGCGCGTCATCGATCCCTCAGATAAACAACGGAGGAAAAAAGATGTATGTGACTGCGTATACACCCCACGGCGCCGGCGGCATTCTGATTCGGGTGGAAACCGACATCCGCCGCGGTATTCCCGGCATCGACATTTCGGGGCTTGCCGAAGGGGCGGTAAAAGAAGCCAGGGAGCGGGTGCGGGCGGCCTTTCGCAACTCGGGGCTCAATTTTCCCCTGGACCGCGTGCTGATCAATCTCGCTCCGGCGGGAATCCGCAAGGAAGGAACCGCCCTCGACCTGCCCATGGCCCTTTCGGTGATGGCCGCGGCGGACCTTGTTCCGGGATTGGGCGCGCTGTCGGAACAGATCATGGTGATGGGCGAGCTTGAACTTTCCGGCCGCGTGCGGCCCGTACGGGGAGCGCTGGCCGCCGTTGCCGCGGGCCTTGCCGAAGGCGTGCGCTTTTTCATCCTTCCCCGCGAAAATGAAAATGAAGCCGCCATGCTGCTGTGCGGCGGGGACCGGACGGAGAAGACTGAACGAACGGTGCAGTACGCGGCCGTGTCCGCTCTGGGCGAAGCGGCCCACGCGCTGATTTTGCTCAGTTGTACCGGCGCTTTTCCCCGCGCGATGGAAAAGGCCGAAACGCAAACCCGCGCCGACCCCGCCGCGATCTGGGGTGATTTTGCCGAAGCGCGCGGACAGGAACGTTACAAACGCGCCCTCGAAATCGCCGCCGCCGGCGGGCACAATCTGCTCGTTTTCGGCCCTCCGGGAACGGGCAAGACCCTGCTTGCCCGCCGCTATCCTTCCATTACGGCGCCCCTTGGCGCGGAGGAAGCGCTGGAAGTAACGCGGCTTCACAGCCTTGCCGGACTTTTGGGAGAACGCTCCACGCTGATCACCGAGCCGCCTTTCCGCTCGCCCCATCATTCGGCCAGCGCCGAGGGTATTTTGGGCGGCGGCAAAATTGTACGCCCGGGAGAGATCAGCCTGGCGCATCTGGGCGCCCTCTTTCTTGATGAAGCCCCCGAGTTCCGTATCAACGTTCTCCAGTCGCTGCGTGAACCGCTGGAAGACGGAGTGATTACCATCTCCCGCGCCGAAGGACCGCTGCGTCTGCCGGCGGACTTTCAGCTCATCCTCGCCGCCAACGCCTGTCCCTGCGGAAGGCTCGGTACCGAACAGGACTGCTTCTGCAGTCCTGACGAAGTCCGCCGCTACTGGCGGAAATTTTCCGGCGCGTTACTCGACCGGGTGGAACTGCGGGCGCCGGCGTTGTCCCAAAAATTTTCGCGTCTCAACGCCGGGGCCGCCGAAACCAGCGCGGCGATCCGCGCGCGGGTTTGCGCCGCCGTAGAGATACAGCGGCGGCGCTTTGCGGCCGGCGGCGAATCGCCGCGCCCCTGCCGCCGCAACGCCGGAATGAGCCCCGGCCAGATTGAACAATTTTGCCCGCTCGGCGAAGAAGCGGAAAAAACATTCCGCCGCGCCGTTCTGCATCTTTCGCTGAGCGGCCGCGCCTATCACGGAATACTTCGCGTGGCCCGCACCATCGCCGATCTTGAAGGGTCCGAAATGATCGGCGCCGAACACATCCTCGAAGCGGTTCAACACCGCCGCCTGGGAGATGATCCCTACGATGTTTTGGGGGAATACGACGCTTGAGTCCGCGGAAAACGCGCGCGATTGACAGGAATGTTCATGCGTGCTAATCTCGTTTTATGAAACGCGCAAGATATGACGTTATAATTGCCGGATCGGGTTTTTCCGGCTCGGTTTTTGCGCGGGAGATGGCAGATGCAAAAAAAAGAGTTTTGATATTGGAAAAAAGAGCGCATATTGGCGGAAATATGTATGAAGAGACTCGCGCCAATGGAGTACGTGTCCATCGTTACGGACCGCACTTTTTTCATACCAACAACCAGGATGTATCCGATTATCTAAAGCGGTTTTCGTCGTGGCATACGTATGAACATAATGTCGCAGGAAAGATTGACGGAAACCTTGTACCGATTCCATTTAATTTTACCTCGATAGAAATGCTGTTTGATGAACACAAGGCGTCAGAAATAAAATCACGGTTGATTGCCGGTTTTGGAGAAAACAAGAGGGTTTCGATATACGAATTGCTCAACGCGGATAATGATGTTGTCAAGGAATTTGGGGAATTTGTTTTTAAAAAGGTATTTCTGAATTATACGGCAAAGCAATGGGGAATTCCTGTTGAGCAGGTTGATGCGTCAACAATCAACCGCGTACCTGTTGTGGTTGGTTATGATAACAAATACTTTCAGGACAAAATTCAAATGCTGCCCGACAACGGGTATAACGCTGTTTTTTCAAATTTATTACGGCACAAAAATATCGATATACAGTTGAATACTGATGCCGCGGATAAATTATTGTTTGATTTTGAAAAGCGGCAAATAAGTTTTGAAAATGAAATATTTAACGGCATACTGTTTTTTACCGGCGCCGTTGATGAATTTTTTGGATATAACAGGGGAACCCTCCCGTACCGCTCACTGAATTTAATCTTTGAAGATATCGAAGCCGAGTATTTC
>JAITBL010000034.1 GCA_031283575.1 Treponema sp.
GCCCGTCGTATGAAAGCGAGGGGCCGGCCGGTGGCTGAAATTATTGAAGATACCGGCCTTGCGGCGGAGGAAGTGGAAAGGCTGTAGCGCCCAGGAGCCGCGGCCTTGACCGGTAAAACGGGGGGAAGCGCATGCGGGGAATTTCCCCGTGCGCCTCCGCCTTTTTTAGCGGGCGACACGTCAGACATGTCTGTCACCTTTTTTACCACGAACCCCACGAACCCCACGAACAAAGAGAGTGTCACGAGGAAAAAGAATATGAACCACAAAGGCACACAAAGGAGCACAAAGGCTTTGTTTTTCCTTCGTGCGCCTTCCGCGCCTTTGTGGTTCCTAATTCTTGATTATTGTAATCAAGTTTAGTGTTTGCGGCGCAAAGGGTTGTCAGCCGCCGGTAAAAATCCGGTAAAAGTTTCTGTCCACGATTGTTTCCGGTTCCGTCCCGCCGTTTGCGTTTTGACCGCCGGCCTTTCGCAGATCGGCCATGGCGCTCAGCACCGCTTTGCAGTCGCGGTACGACGAATATTCGCGAAAGCGCGGGCTTTGATAGGGAGCGTCGGTTTCGGCAAGCAGCCGCTCCGCGGGAAAAAGCGCGCAGGAGCGCAGGGCGTGTTGGTGATTGAGAAGAAGCGCCGTACCAAACGAAAAAAACGCGTTGACGCCGCGCCTTAAAAGTGAAAATCCGTCGTCGCTTGTCCCCGGCCAGGAATGAAAAACCACGGCCGGTATTTTTTTAAGCTGCTTCGTGCAGGCAAAAATTTTATGCAGAGCCCGCCTGACATGGAGTACGAGCGGCAGTCCGTAAGACGCGGCGATTTCAAGCTGGGCGGCAAAAAGCTTTTCCTGTTCCGCGCCGGTTTCGCGGTAAGCGGCGTCGTAAAGGTCGAAGCCCGTTTCCCCTATCGCGGCAAGGCGGCCTTCGGCGGCCCTGCGTTCAAGCGCTTCCAGTTCCGCCCCGATTGAAAACGGGGGTGAAAACGGAAACGGCGCGCTTTCCGTTTTTAGCGCCAGGGGCAGCTGCGGATGAATCGCGCAGCAGCAGAACACGGGCGGCGCTCCGTCGAGCGCTGCCGCCGAGGCCAGCGCCTCGTTGCGGTCACATTCGGCGGCCGACCACGCCGAAGCCGCGCAGGCGATGTTCAGGGCGCGGCGTTCCGCTTCAGCTTTGGGAAAAACGCGGACAAGGCAGTCGGGGTGAACATGGGCGTCGGTCATCAGCGTATCAACATGGCGTCGCCATAACTGAAAAAACGGTATCCCTCGCGCAGCGCGCGGGCGTAGCTTTCCAGAATCATATCCCTTCCCGTTTTGCCGCAACCGTTTTTAGCGGCAAAGGCGGCGGCGAGCATCAGCAGGGAGGAGCCGGGCGTGTGGAAATTGGTGATCATTCCGCTCACCACCTTGAACGTATATCCGGGATAGATAAAGATCGACGTGGCCGCCCCGCCCGAAGCGATGGCGTTTCCGTCAAAGGCGCTTTCAAGCGCGCGCACGCTCGTCGTTCCCACCGCCATGACGGGCCGCCCGTCCGCGGCGGCGGCGTTGATCCGTTCCGCGGCTTCGACGCTGATAGTAAAGGCCTCGCTGTGCATGCGGTGATCCTCGACGCGTTCCGCGCGGACCGGCAAAAAAGTTCCCAGGCCCACATGAAGGGTGATAAAAACCCGTTCCATTCCCGCCGCGTCAAGCGCGTCGAGCAGGGCGGGCGTAAAGTGAAGTCCGGCGGTCGGCGCCGCCGCGGAGGCGCCCGGACCAAAGGCCGAACCCGCGCCGGCGTCGGCGTACACGGTCTGGTAGCGTTCGCCGTCGGCCGTTTCATCGCCGCGTTTAAGGTAGGGCGGCAGGGGAATGTGGCCGCAGCGATCGAACCATGCCTCGTCAACGGGCTCGTCAAAGCGAAGGCTGTACAAACCGTCGTCAAGGCGCGCGGTAATTTCCGCCGCGCGGCCTTCGTCAAACAGATAACGGCCTGTTTTGCGCCGTTTTGTCATGGCGCGCCAGGAAAGCCGGTCAACGCTGTCGAGCAGCAGAAACTCGGCGCGGACGCCCGAAGGCGAGCGGGCAAAGAGCCGCGCCTTTCGTACTTTTGAATTGTTGAACACCAAAAGCGGCTTTGGATTGCGGCGTGAAAGCAAAGCGGGCAGATCGCCCATCACGCGGTGTTCTATGGTTCCCGTCTCGCGGTCCAGCGTCATCAGGCGGCTCGTTCCCCGCTCGGCGGGCGGATACCGGGCAATACTTTCGGGGGGAAGATCAAACCAGAAGTCGGAAGTCTTCATGCTTCTAAAAAAGGGAAGGTTCCTGCCCGCCGCGTACGGCGTCCAATCCCAAATGCCGGCAGCCCTGCGCCGTTACCATTCTGCCCCGGGGCGTACGCTGCAAAAGTCCGGCCTGAATCAAAAAGGGCTCGTAGTAATCTTCCAGCGTATCCACCGACTCGCCCACCGAGATCGCCAGCGTTTCGGCGCCCACCGGCCCGCCCGCGTAACGCTCAATGATGATACGCAAAATTTCCCTGTCGTGTTTTTCCAGTCCAAGCCGGTCAATTTCAAGACGGCCCAGGCCTTCCTCCACCACGTGAACGGTAATCGCCTCCTGTCCCAGGACCTGGGCAAAATCCCGCATGCGCCGCAGAAGGCGGTTGGCGACACGGGGCGTTCCCCGCGCGGAAACAGCAAGCAGAGAGGCGGCGTCATCGTCAATTTCGATGTCAAGAATTCCCGCCGAGCGGCGCACAATCGCCTTTATGTCATCTTCGTTGTAAAAGTCAAAGCGGCATCTGATGCCGAAGCGGCTTACCAGCGGACTTGACACATTCCCCGCTTTGGTCGTGGCCCCGACAAGGGTGAACGGCTGTATCGGTATTCTGATGGTCCGCGCGCTGGGCCCCTGGCCGATGATCCAGTCAAGCTCGTAATCTTCCATGGCGATGTAGAGCATTTCCTCGATGGCCGGTTTGAGCCGGTGGATTTCGTCAATAAAAAATACCGTTTTTTCGGTGACCGTCGTAAGAATGCCCGCAAGATCCTTGGGCTTTTCCAGCGCGGGGGCGCTGGTTACCTTAAAGTCAACGGCCAGTTCGCGGGCAACCACCTGGGCCAGCGTCGTTTTTCCCAGACCCGGCGGTCCGGTTAAAAAAAGATGATCGAGACTTTCGTTCCGTTCCCGCGCCGCGCGGATAAAAACGGCGAGGTTTTCTTTCATCGCGGCCTGCCCGATAAATTCGCCCAGACTGCGCGGACGCAGGTTGTGGTCTTTTTCGTCCCCGGGCAAGGGTTCGGGACGGGCAATCCCCGCGCCGGGGATTGCGTCGAGCGAAGGCGCCGTTTTTTTTGCCATGGTCCGCTACGCCCTGCCCGTTTCGCGGCCACGGATTTGGGCCGTGGGCACGGTACTGTCCCCTTCAACGCCGCCCGCTTCTATATGGAGGGAATCGGCGAGTTTTTCCGTTACCGTTCCACAGATGCTGTTGAACATGGAACGAGCATAGCACAGCGCGGGCGAAAAGTCAGGACGAAAACGGTGACAAACATGACCTTTTGGCCGCCTTTTGGGGTTTACGAGGACAGGACCGCGGCGATACCGGTACGGGCGGCGGCGCTCAGGCGGGCTATTATGTCGTCCCGGATATCCGCGGGTATGCCGGCGAGGAAATCGGCGGTTTTGTCCGTTTCACCGTAGGCGACGCCCGACTCCGTCATAAAGAGGCGGTAGGGGGCCAATTTCAAAGCTCCGGCTATTTTTTCAATCATTTCCATGGAAGGAAACCTTCTTCCTATTTCGATTTGTCCAATATAGCTGACGTCGGTATTACACAATTCGGCCAGCTTCATTTGGGAAATTCCTTCGATTTTTCGGAATTTTTTCAAATTTATGACAAAAATTCTCTTTAATTCCATCTTTATAAGCTATTTGCCAATAAAACCTCTTGACAATTAGCAAAAAGCTATCTATATTGGTTGTACAATTAGCATATAGCTAATATACTAAGAATACGGAGCGGCCGGTAACAGCTACCAAACACTAGCAATTTGGTGGTATTTACACGGATTGCGCCGGAAGGCGGTAAGAAAGCGGCCAGGTCTTTTCGATGACCCCCTCTATGGGAGACTGTGGTTTAGATCCTTCGGAAGAGGTTTTTCGGTGAAAAGCCTCTTAAAGAAAGTTTAAGTACAAGTCTCTCTTTGTTTGAACCACAGCTCCTTTATAGGGGGTTATTGGAGAATTGG
>JAITBL010000037.1 GCA_031283575.1 Treponema sp.
TGGTATGTGGAACCCACCGTCCGGGTGGGATGGCCGTATATTGCCGGGGCGGGAGTATCCGCCGGATTCAGATTCTAAAAAGGCGGAAAAACATGAAAATACATACGGTAGTATTGGCGCTATGTTGCGCCGTTTTTATTGGT
Organism: Treponema sp.; assembly: GCA_031283575.1. Taxonomy (GTDB): domain Bacteria; phylum Spirochaetota; class Spirochaetia; order Treponematales; family Breznakiellaceae; genus JAIRYT01. Next base: position 144 of record JAITBL010000037.1, read on the forward strand.
TCCTGCGGAAATCCGTGGATGGAGAAAACTGTCAAACCACTTTTTGAGGAAGAGAATAACATGGGACCCCTGACCGGCTCGGTAAGCATCAGCGGGATCCTCAAAGTGGGCATGAGCCTCACCGCGAATGTCTCCTTGGGCGCCGGCAGCGGAACGCTTTATTACCAGTGGAAACGAGACGGCGCGGATATTCCGGGCGCGATGGGCGTCTCCAATACATATCTACTGACTGCCGCCGATGATGGGCGCTACATTACCGTAACGGTAACCCGGTCGGATAACAGCGGCAGCCTTACATCCGCCCCCGTGGGGCCGGTAGTCACACCTACTTAATTGAGTCTTTCGTGGTTTGACCGGAACCGTAACATCACCGAAGCGCCGTTGCGGGCGCGCAGCGCGAGGGTACGGTCCGCCTTATACTGTTGGCGCTTTTCGCTTCACGGTAACCTGTCCCGCGCCGCTCACTTCGATTCCTTCGGAACGCAGCAGGGCCGTTTGCTCCTCGCGGCCCGCGCCGCTTTTCAGCGCGATAAAGCCGTCGGCGCGAATAATGCGATGCCAGGGGAGTCCGTATTTCCGCGACAGGGAGTGCAGCGCCCGCGCCACCTGCCGCGCCCCGTTGGGAAGGCCCGCCCTGCGGGCGATGTCGCGGTAGCAGGAGACGCGGCCTTTGGGAACAGCGAGCAGCGCGTCAATGATGCGCCGCGTGGATTCGGTCATGGTTCATCGTATCCCGCCGCCGCGTTTTTGAAAACAGGCCGCTATTTTTGTCCGTAGTAAGCGCCGGGGCCGTGTTTTCTTTCCCAGTGTTTGCGTACAATATGATTGGGCAGCGGCTTTGCCCCAGGGGCAAGGGTCAGGGTAAACAGGGCCATCTTGCAAATTTCTTCCAGTATCGCCGCGTGATAAACCGACTGCGCGGCGTTCTTTCCCCAGGTAAACGGGCCGTGCCCCGCGACAAGCACCATCGGCATATCGGAAAAATTCCGCTTTTGTTTTTTAAATGTTTCTACAATAAGATTGCCGGTTTCCCTTTCGTAATTGTTTTTTACCGCTTCCTCGCTCATGTACCCGGTACACGGCACCGGTTCGGCGCCGTAGTCCGCGTGCGTCGTCCCAAAGACCGGAACCGGCCGCGCCGCCTGGGCAAAACCCGCGGCATAGGGCGAATGGGTGTGGGTAATTCCGGCAAGGCCGCCCCCGGCAAATTCGCGGTAAAGAACGCGGTGCGTTTCCGTATCGGACGAGGGGGAAAGGCCGCCTTCGACAACTTTTCCCTCAAGGTCCACAACCACCATCATGGCGGCGGAAAGCCTGTCATACTCCACCCCGGAAGGCTTTATCGCGAAAACGCCGCGCGCGGAATCAAGGGCGGACACATTCCCCCAAGTATAAATGGCGAGTCCGCGCAGGGGGATTTCCAGATTTGCCTCAAACGCTTCTTCCCGCAGTGTTTTGTAGCTGTCCGGCATCGTTATTTCCAGCAGGCCTCGCCCCAGCGCAGTTCTTCCCTGAGCCGCAGTGGTTTGGTGTCTTTGCCGATAAGCACGCACTCGATTTGCGACATCTCGGCCCAATCCTGAAAGTATTCCGCGGAGAGCGCCGTGGTATACACCGAATGATGGGCGCCTCCCGCGAGCATCCAGGCTTCGGCGGCGTCGCGGATGTTCGGCAAGGGTTTCCAGAGCGCGCAGGCCACCGGCAGGCGGGGCATGTGATGTTCGACGGGAATTGTCTCGATCTCGTTGACGATCATCCGCAGGCGCGTTCCCAGATCTACCAGCGTAACGAGCAGGGCCGGGCCGGGGGCGGCCTCAAAAACAAGGCGGGCGGGATCGGCCTTGCCGCCTATTCCCAGCGGATGTACCTCAAGGCGCGGTTTGGCGCCGGCGATAGAAGGGCAGACTTCGAGCATATGCGCGCCCAGGGCCGCTTCCTTTCCCGGCTCAAAATGATAGGTGTAATCTTCCATAAAAGAGACGCCGCCGGAAAGGCCCAACGCCATCACTTTCGCGGCGCGCACCAGCATCGACTGTTTCCAGTCGCCTTCCGCGCCAAAACCGTAGCCCTGTTCCATAAGCCGCTGGGCGGCAAGGCCCGGCAGCTGGGGAAGGCCGTGCAGATCCTGAAAGGTTGTCGTAAAAGCGCCGGCGTGTTCGGCCGTCAAAAATTCTTTCAGGGCGATTTCAATTTTCGCCTGCTCCAGAACGGCGTTCCGCCGCGGACCGGGGCCGCCCAGTTCGGGGGAAACTTCGTAGGCCGCTTCGTAATCCTTTACGAGTTTTTCCGCCGCGGAATCGCTGACCCCCTTGTAGCGGGCGGCCAGATCCCCGATGCCCCAGGTGTTTACCTGCCAGCCCAGCTTTATCTGGGCCTCGACCTTGTCGCCTTCGGTAACGGCGACTTCCCTCATGTTGTCGCCCAGGCGAAGCGCCGCCGAATCCATTCCGTCCTGACGGGCCGAAGAGGCGCGCATCCACACGCCGATACGGCGGCGCAGTTCCGCTTCCTGCCAGTAACCGGCAACCACCTTGCGGGGCAGACGCATACGGGCATAGATGTAGCCGTGTTCGCGGTCGCCGTGGGCGGACTGGTTCAGGTTCATAAAATCCATGTCGATGGAATCCCAGGGTATGTCGCGGTTGAACTGGGTATGAAGATGAAGTACCGGCTTTTTGTTTATCGCGAGTCCCTGTATCCACATCTTTGAAGGTGAAAAGGTATGCATCCAGGTGATGATTCCGGCGCAGGCGGGCGCGGCGGCGGCTTCCTCAAACAGTTTTCGTATTCCCGCCGGATCCGTAGCCACCGGCTTTAACACAAGCGTTCCGGGAAGCTGCCCGTCACGGGAAAATTCTTCGGCCATAATCCGCGCGTGTTCCGCCACCTGTTTAAGGGTTTCTTCCCCGTAAAGATCCTGGCTTCCCACAATAAACCAGAATTCAAATTGTTTTAGATCGATCATCGATTTTCCTCCATAAAATTTAATGCAAAATTTCCGCGGCGGCCCGTTCAATCGCCAGGCCCGCCGTATAGCGCTCCATAAATTTTTTAAAGCCCGCCACATCGCCGTGATCCGGCAAGACTTCAACGCCCTTATCACCGGAAAATACTTCGAGGGCAAGAAATGTTTCAAGGCTTTCTTCGCTGTTTTGCAAAGAACGGCGGCGCATATACGCGGCCAAAAGCGCGATGCCCCACGCGCCGCCTTCTCCGGCGCTTTCCATCACCGCGACAGGAACATTCAGCGCGGCGGCCATTAATTTTTGGCCAACGCCTTTTGTTTTGAACAGTCCGCCGTGTCCCAAAAGGCGCTTGAGATGCACCTGTTCTTTTTCGGTAAGAATGTCCATGCCGAGTCTCAGCGTCGCCATCGTCGAGAACAGCAGGGTACGCATGAAGTTGGGCAAAGTAAAACGGCTGTCGGGCATACGCGCAAACAGCGGACGCCCCTGCTCAAGTCCGGTGACAGGCTCGCCGCCATAGTAGTTGTAACTTAAAAGACCGCCGCAATCGGCTTCCCCTTCCAAAGCTTTGGCATACAGGGCGTCGTACAAAGCCGCTTTTTTGATGTCCCCGCCGAAAAGTCCGCCCAGCTCCAGAAAGAGTTTGACCCAGGCGTCAAGGTCGGAAGTACAGGTATTGCAGTGTACCATGGCCACCGGAGCGCCGGCCGGAGTGGTTACCATGTCGATTTCCGGGTAAACACGGGACAGTTCTTTTTCCAGCACAATCATGGCAAATACCGATGTTCCCGCCGAAACATTTCCGGTCCGTTTTGCCACACTGTTTGTCGCCGTCATGCCGGTTCCCGCGTCCCCTTCGGGCGGACAAAGCGGAATACCCGCGCGCAGCGTCCCCCCTGGGTCAAGCAGCTTCGCGCCTTCGGCGGAAAGAACGCCGGCGTCTTCTCCGGCGGTCAATACCGCGGGAAGAATGCCGGAAAGTTTCCAGGGGAATTTTTTATCGCGGACAAGCGCGTTGAACTGTTCCATCATCCGCTGATGATAATTATTCGCCGCGCTGTCGATGGGGAACACGCCGGAAGCGTCGCCGATACCCAGCACTTTTTTACCGGTCAACTTCCAGTGTACAAAACCCGCGAGGGTCGTTAAAAAGGCAATATCCTTTACATGATCTTCGTCGTTTAAAATCGCCTGATACAGATGGGCTACGCTCCAGCGCTGGGGTATATTAAACCCAAACGCTTCGGTTAAAAGCGACGCTGCCTGTTCCGTCATGGTATTGCGCCAGGTACGAAAGGAGGCGAGCTGGCGGCCGTCTGAACCAAAGGGAAGATACCCGTGCATCATGGCCGAAACGCCAATTCCCCCCGTTACGGCAAGGGGAACGCCGTAACGGCTTTGCACTTCGTCGGCCAGCCCGCGGTAACTGTTCTGAATCCCCGTCCACACATCTTCCAGACTATAGGTCCACACATCATTGACAAGGCGGTTTTCCCAGTCATGCCCGCCCGACGCGACAGGCGCGTACTTGCTGTCAATCAATACCGCCTTAATCCGCGTGGAACCAAGTTCAATGCCAAGGCTCGTATTTCCGTTGATAATGTCCTGTTTAATTCCCGTATCCAAAAAAAACCTCCGCTTCTGCAAAAATATCAGCGGGAACGAAAGCCGTTTCGCTTTCCTGCCGCCCGCGCTCAATTCTTCTTTCGTGACGTGATGACGCTTTGAAGAATGATAAAGAAGCACAACAGCGCCGCAAGCGTTATTCCCGGCCACCACGCTCCGACGAGTCCCATGGCCCGTACTATGTTCCCGATAGTGCCTTTGGTAAGCACGCCGACAAAGGTTCCGAAAATATTCCCCACGCCGCCCGAGAGCATACTGCCGCCGATGATCGACGAGGCTATGGCGTCCATTTCATAACCGCCGGCATGAGTAACCGCGCCGGACCTCACGTGCATCAGGAATACAAAACCGCCGATGCCCGCCAGCACGCCGCAGCAGAGATGCGCCAGAAACTTCGTGCGCTTAACGTTGATGCCTAGCATAAGCGCGCTTTGCTTATTGCCGCCAACCGCGTACAGGCTGCGTCCAAACTTTGTCCAGCGCAGCGCGGCAAACAGCGCCGCGACGATAACCAGGGCGATGACGACGCCGATTTCCATATACGCCCGCACAAAAGCTCCGTTGTTGTTCAGCGAACCGATTGGCAGCCTGATACGCATCTCGGCCAACCGCGTAAAGGAAATGTTTTCGACGGTACGCGTTTGTGTTTCGATAATGGCGGCCAGTCCCCGCGCAAAGAACATTCCCGCAAGCGTAACGATGAACGGCTGTATATCCAGATACGCCACCAGGCAGCCCTGCGCCGCTCCAAACGCCAGCCCGATTCCCAACGCGAGCAGCAGCGATGTAAAGAAGCCGCTGCCCGGCATATCGTTCAGATGTACAACACACGCAACGGAGATCAGCGCCGTCATCCCGCCGACCGAGATGTCTATCCCGCCGGTAATCATCACGATGGACAGCCCGCACGATATAATAATCAGCGCCGCGTTTTCGTTGAGAAGATTGAAGAACATCTGCGGCTTTGCATAGCCCTTGCCGGCGAAACAGATCACGGCAATTAAATACATCAGCACAAAGATCACTACCGTGATGATAAGCAGCGACGCCGTGTCGGTTAACGGCTCTCTGCGTTTGAGGCGATCTATTTGAATGGACGCCATGGCATTTTTCCCCCGTTTGCGGCGCGTTTCCGCCAAAGTTCCTTCACCGCGGGCGCTTGAACAACAACAAGGATGATTATCACAACGGCCTTGTAGGCGGGAAGCGCATCCGATGGTATGCTGTTTGCCAGTAACGTAGTCGTTATCGCCTGAATGGTATACGCTCCGATAATCGACCCTGTCATACTGAACTTGCCGCCGGCCAGTGAGTTGCCGCCCAGAGCAACAGCCAGAATCGCGTCCATCTCGATGTCCTTGGCTATGTAATTATACTGTATCGACCCGACCCTGCTCACTTTAATGAACGCGACAAGTCCGACGCATACGCCCATTATCACAAACTGAATGAACTTGATCCGTCCGGGACTCAACCCCACGAG
>JAITBL010000104.1 GCA_031283575.1 Treponema sp.
CAGGAAACCAAGAAGCTGTTCTTCATCCCCCTTTTCCCCCATGATTTTGAGAAACAAATAGTCGTTGAGGGGGTTGTGGCGTTCGGGAGCTTTATCAACGGTTGAATCATTGTCCATACGTCCAATATACAAGATTTTTCCGGTTTTTGACAGGCCTGAATCCTTTAATATAACCACCCGAACAGCACGAACGGGTTCATCGCGCAGGGGAAAAATATTTAACCGCGAAGGGGAATTAAGGGAAAGATAGGGAAAGAAGAAAGAGTGGGGCCTGTCACTCTTTCTGTTCGTGGGGTTAGTGAGGTTCGTGGTAAAAAAGACAACCAATCGGTCCTTAGTACTTTTTGCCCGATTTTTTACAGCGGCTGCATCCCAGCACGTGAACATGGCTGCGTACCGGCTTTTCATAGAGGCGCGCCACCAAAAAGTCGCCGCTGTCGAGGACGGCGCCGCAGACCGGACAGCTGCGCCTGCGCTCCCGTTCCAGACAGTAGACGCAGCCGGCAATGTGCATGAGGCGTTCCGCGCCTCCCATCGCGGGGAATACGGCGGATTTGACCCGCTCGCCCTTTTCCAGTAGGGCCGAGCATACCGGACAGGTTCGCGGCCCGCCCGGTATGCCTTCGGACCTGGGTTTGCGGCGTTTGTGGCGTTTGTGGCGGAATACCGGCAGGGGAAGGCCCCCGGGAATCGCGAAGAAGAGTGCATAGCCGAACCAGAGCAGCGCTATTCCGGTAAAGACAAAAAATAAAATCTGAACCAGTTTCGCCATCATTTACGGGCCGCTTTCGTTCCTGTATACTTTTTTTGTGGGTCTTTTGTACATTATCGGCACTCCCATCGGGAACTTGGGCGATCTCTCGCGGCGGGCGGCCGAAGCCTTCGGGGCCGCCGACCTCGTAGCCTGCGAGGATACCAGGGTAACGCTGAGGCTGCTCAATCACCTTAAAATCAAAAAGCCCCTCCTCTCCTGCCGCGCCCATAACGAGAACGCCGCCGCCGGCCGGCTTGTCGCGGCCCTTGACGAAGGCAAAACCATCGCCTATGCCAGCGACGCCGGCACCCCGGGCCTCAGCGATCCCGGCGCGGCGCTGGCCGCCGCCGCTTCCGAAGCCGGTCATACCGTTCTGCCGATTCCCGGCCCTTCCGCCTTTGCCGCCCTCGTCAGCGTTGCGGGGGGCAGGGACAAAACCGTGATCTTCGAGGGCTTTTTATCCCCCAGGGCCGGCCGCAGAAGGAGCCGGCTCCGCGAACTGCTCGATACCGGCTGGGCCTTTGTTCTTTACGAAAGCCCCTTTCGCGTATTCAAACTTTTGTCGGATCTGGCCGATCTTGAAGGCGGACGGCGTATCTGCCTTGGGCGTGAAATGACCAAGCTTCACGAGGAGTACCTGCGGGGAAGCGCGGCGGAAATTCTCGCTGTTTTGGCCCAAAAAGAAGCCCAAAAAGGCGAATTCGCCCTCTATATAGGCGGCGGAACGGAAAAGCTATTGCATACAACGGCGAATAAGCGTTAAACTTATAGTTGAAAATGCCGATAATATAGGCAGGCAGGAAATGAGTATGACGATCGACAGGATAAGCCCCCTGGATCCCATTCAGCCCGGAAAGAAGTCCGGACGCGCAGACCAGGTGGACAAAGGCAAGGAAGCCGATTCCATCAAAATCTCTTCAGAAGCCTCTGAAAGGGCCGAGTTCTATCGCGCTGTCGAGCTGGTGAATGGCGCTGCGGACACCCGCGAGAACCGGATTGCCGAGCTCAAGGCGAAGATCAACGATCCGTCCTACATCAATGACACGATCCTCGAAGCAACGGCAGATCAGATCATGAGCGCTTTTGGACTGTGATGTTTTGACACTTCCGCTAAAGAACTTCCTCTTCCTTTGTGTCCTTCGTGCGCCTTCGTGGTTAAAAATTCTTAAACAGTACTTTTAGCTGCTACACGGTACCAGAAACCCGCTAGCGGGGAGAGTCAAATATCCTGCAAGAACAACATGCCCCGCTGTCCTACGGCGGGCGGAGTCATTGGGGGAAGTCAAATGGTTGATATTTCAATACGGCTTGATCCGGAAATCATTATCGGCGTTGATACGGTCAACAGGGCCGGAACTGTCTGCGGCGCTTTTGGCAGCCGCGCCCTCATCGTAACCGAACAGGTACTCTACGAAAACCGGAGTATAGAACGGCTTACCGGCATACTCGAAGAGGCCGGAATCGAGGCGATTATTTTTGACGAAGTGCCGCCGCAGACAACCGCCGATGTGGCGGAAGCGGCCGCCGTGCTCGGACAGGGCGCCCGTTGTTCCTGCGTTATCGGCTTCGGCGGTCTTAAGACCAACAGCATTGCCAAAATAACCGCCATGATGATCAAATCCCGCCAGTCGGTATTCGATCTTCTGGACGGGCAGGAAAGCCGGGGCGAAACGGTTCCCTACATCGCCATTCCCACCACCGGCCGCGATCCTTTTCTCTTTGCCAATACCTTTATTGCCGTTGATCCGCGTGACCGCACGGTCAAGCTGATCAAGGCGCCGCGCGGGCTCTGTACCGCCGCCATAATTGACGGGGGCCTTTCCGCTTCCCTGTCGGGCAAATTCGCCTCGACCGCCGCGTTTGACGGTTTCTGCATAGGCATGGAAGCCTACTGCTCGACCAGGGCAAGTTTTCTTTCCGACGCCCTTCTCGAACAGGCAATTATCATCTATACCCGGATGATGGATTCCTGCATGGATAATTCGATCTTCGACACGGTTGGAAACACCACCAACGCGGGCCTTCTGAACGCTCTGGGCTGTTCGGTAAGTTCCCCTGGAATCGGAACGGCCCTTTCCTTTGCGCTTAACAGCCGTTTTCCCGTCGCCAAAAGCTGGTGTTCCACGATTCTTCTTCCCTACATTCTCGAACGCCTCGTGGCCGCCCGCCCCGAAAAACTTGCCCGGGCTGCGGCCCTTATGGGGGAACCCACCGACGGCGTATCCGTCTCCGAAGCGGCCAACATGGCGGTTGACGCCATACGCCGGCGCATGGGCGTGTTACAGGTACCCGCGCGTTTCAAAGACTACGGCCTTGTCCTTGACCGTATGGTCCCCATCGCCGAAACCGCCCGCAATCTCGAATTTGTCGCCTTTTCGCCCTGGACGGTGTCGGCCGAAGACGCCTACGATTTGCTTAAACAGGCCTATTGATAGCAGACGCTCCAGCAGGAAGCAATGACGGCTTGACGCCGTTTTTCAAAGGCCTCACTCGTCCGCCGCCTTCGCCATGCAGGCAGGGGCGGAACAATTACACAGCGGGTAAAACATTCACAGTCCGCGCCGCAAAGCGGCCCGATTTGCGTAAATTCCGGCCTTTTTGCGGCGCATTATCACTTGGCACGATTCTTGCTATAACATTACATGAGGAGTAATGTGTGTTGCCGTCGGCAACACTTCCAATTTACGTCCGTGGCAAAATGCCGCGGGATTATAGAGGAGTATGTATATGAAAAGATTAACTTTGATTGCGGCGGCGCTGCTGATTGGATCGGCCGTATTTGCCCAGTCGCCCCAGCGCGCGCCGAGGCAGCCCGTCCTGCCGGCGCCCGAAAAAATCACGCTGAGCGGGACCCTCGCTCTGGATCAGGGGCATATCGTCCTCAAGTCGGGCGACGACAGCTACTTGGTGAGGGGGCTGCGGCCGCTCATCGGCTTTGTGGACGGCCTTGCGGAAGGCGCTTCGGTAAATCTTGAAGGCTACGCGCGGGAATTTTCTTTCAGGCAGAATCCCCGTGACGGCGGCAAGTCCGAAACAAACGTCGTGCGCAGCATCCGCGTAACCAGACTGACGCTGGGATCAAAATCGTACGATTTGCCTGTATATCCCGCGGGTGATTTTGGCGCGGGAAGAGGCCGGGAACAGCGCGGACGAGGTCCGGCCGGACCGGGGGACCGCCGCGGACAGGGACAATACCACCATCCCTGTTGGCGTTAGCGGGCGTTACTGAGTAAAAAAAGCAGATCGGAAAGCCTGTTGAGATAGGCCAACAGGCTTTCCGTACTCCGGTCCGCAGCGGCCGCGCGGCGTTCGGCGCGGCGGCAGATCGTGCGGGCAATGTTCAGTTTAAGCGCGGCGGGGCCGTTCCAGTTACGGACAAAACCCTTCGCGGAGTTTACTTCTTCGAATTGTGCGATCCATGTTTCAAGGCGGGACAGGGACCCCGCTTGCGAATCAATCCGCGGCAAGTTCAGGGCCGGCATGAGGGCGTAAAAAATTTCATTCCGCACCGCTTCGATTATTTCTTCTGTTTCACCGGTACAGACGCTTTGCGCGTCGGCAAGAACGGCGTCAAGTTCATCGAGCGCACCCAGCGCCTCAACGCGGGGATCGGCTTTGGACAGCCGCGCGCCCTGAAGATCAGTCATGCCGCCGTCACCGGTTTTGGTAGAGATGCTTGCCGCTCGTCCGCTCATAAGGACAAGTCTACAACAAAGTGTTACACTTAATCCATGCACAACAGGCTTACCGATGAACTTGCCGTCTGCGGCCTCAACGCCGTTAAGGCTCTGGGTGAAACGCATCCCGAAAAGATAAACCGGCTCTTTTTACGCGAGGACCGCCTGCCCCTGTTCACCGCCGTGTGCAAGGACCTCGCCGCCCGCAAACGGCCCTACAAATTGTGCGGGGACGAAGAACTTGAGCGTATCTGCAAGAGCAGTCACCATCAGGGTATCGTCGCCATGATCATAGAGCCGGTCATAGAAGGCGCCGACGAGAATTTTCTTGACGCCTGGGAGAAGAGCGGCAAAACCGGCCTCCTCCTCTGTGATGTGGGAAACGATCACAATATCGGCGCGATCATACGTTCCGCGGCGTTTTTTGACGCGCCCTATGTTGTCATTACCGAACCCCGCGGAGAGCGTGCGCCGGAAACCGCGCCGGAACATTCCGCCGGTCCGGCCGAAACTCCGCCTTCCGCCGAAGATTCCCCGCCGGCCCGCCTCCTTACCACCAGCGCCTGCCGCGTAGCCGAAGGGGGAATGGAATATGTGGAAATCCGCAGTGTCCGTAATCCCGCGGCGTTTCTGCGAAGCGCCAGCAAACTGCTCGTCAGCATCGGGACCGATCCCCGCGCGCGGGTGCGGATACGCGATCTTTCCGTACTGCTTGCCGGGCAAAAAAAACGGGGCAGAGTCCTCGTGCTGGGGAACGAGGAAACGGGCCTTCCTCCCCGCGTCAAGGAACAGTGTTCTTTTTTGGCGCGCATTCCCGGAACGGGAAGCATCGAATGTCTTAACGTGTCCCAGGCGGCCGCGCTTTTTTTACAGGAACTCTATGAACGTTGAGGATGAATTTGCCGTCCTGATCCGGCGCCGCGTCGAAAGCCGCTACCGCCGCATGTGCTTTGTTCACGGGGAACTGCGAAAGCTGGACGCCGCCGCGGACAAAGCGCCCGCGGGCAGTTTCGACGACTTTGTTTTTAGCAGCATTGATTTTTCAATTTACAAAAAAATCGAGGCCGGTGAATTCACCCTGCTCTTCGACTTTGGCCTGGATGATTATGAAGAGGCGTTTTTTGCCGCTTCCTTTAAAATAAGCCGAAGCGAAACCCGCGCCCTTATCAACAAGTCCTATGTAAAAGCGGGGCCGTGGTTTTTATGCAAAAACCCCAACCCGCTTCTGCTTCCGGTCATGCGCACCCTGCACACGGCCCTTACCTTTGCCCCGCTCTTTCCGGAAAATGACTGCCCCGCCGGATTGGCCGCCGCCCTGGACGGCGTCGTGATCCGCCACGACGACGGCATGGAAACGCTGCTCGTTACGCCGCAAAAGGAAAGCGGCAGGCTGCGCGGCGTCTTTCATCCTTTTGGCAAGGCCCACACCATCGACTTGCTGTAAAGCGGCGGAAAGCTTTAAACGTTCCGCTGTTTTTCCGCCGGCGCGCCCGCCTTTCTTCCGCGCCGCCGCCGGCGCTTTTTTGCCGTGTGAACGGCGCTTTCAGGACCGGCGGCGGGATTTGCTTCGGCGCTTTTCGGACGGCGGGGCCGGTCAAAGAGGCGCGTCTTTCGCACTTCGAGGCCGTGTTCGGCAAAGATCATGCGCACCGCCTTTTCCAGTTCCAGTTTGGGGGGATTGATGGGAAGGAGGAAGCGGCGCGCCTCAAAAAAAGCGGCTTTGAAATTTTCGACAAGCTGCGCCGTCCATTTTGTCTCGTCCGCCTTCGAAAGATGTCCCGGCGGCTTCACTTCCCAGACGCAAATTATTTCAAGGTAGTCCCGCACCAGAGCGGACAGGGAACGGCCGCTCTCTTCGGAACCGCAGTTTTGCGCGAGGCCCGCCAGGTATTTTTTGCGGAAAAGCGGGTCCCGTTTCATCAGGGCCGCGGCTTCTTTTTGAAGATAGCCGTAAATACCGGCGTTATCGAGGCTTTCCACAATCACCGCCGCTCCGGCCGAATTGATAATCTTGACCACTTCTTCGGTAAGGCGCGAAGGCGAAATTTCCGCAAGCAGGGGCGATTCTTTTTTTATCCGCCTGAGGAGGAGCCACGGCACTTTAAAGTTCGAGACGGCGGCGTATTTAAGCGCGCGGATCATCCGCACCGGATCGTCTTTAAAAATAACTTCGGGCGGAATAAGCGGGCGGAGCAGTTTCTTTTTTATGTCGGCCAGTCCTCCCACGTAGTCGACCACAATCTGCTTGCCGGGATCATAGTAGAGGGCGTTAAAAGAAAAATCACGGCGGAGCGCGTCTTCGTCAATGGTTCCGTAGGTATTGCTTGAGTGTCCGTCTTTTAATGAACGAAACGTCGAAACCTCAAAAATACGCGGCCCGAAAAAAACATGAACCAGACGGAAGCGCCGCCCGATGATCCGCGAATTGCGAAAGAGTTTTTTGATCCGCGCCGGCGTTGCCGAGGTAACGATGTCAAAATCTTTGGGCTTCTTTCCCAAAATAAGATCGCGCACCGAGCCGCCGACCAGATAACTTTCGTGGCCGTTTGCCCTTAACCGGCCCGTAATAAACACCGCCTCGCTGTCAACAGCGGCGGGATCGATTCCGTGCTCTTCCCGCGTGTAAACGATCGCTTTTTTTATTAGTTTGCCGTTTTCTTCTTTTCCGTAGCGGATAAGCAAAATTCCTCGCTTGCCCGACCGTGCCGTAAGAACCACAATCGATAAGGTCTTCGAATACTTCGTTAAAAACAGTATGATATAGTTCGATTAAGCGCGTCAACCGCCCATTTATGCGGCGACAGGGGGCTTTTATACATGTCTGCGGGGAACGGACACTCACGCCTGGAAGAGCTTGCCGGCGGCGCGGGCCAAACACCCTTTTGTCCCCTGTACGGAAAATGCGGCGGCTGTTCCCTCCAGCACGTGGATTACGCCGCCCAGATCGAAGGGAAGCGCGCGCTTCTGGCCGAAACCATGCGGCGCGCGGGAATAGGCGTGGAAACCCAAAGCATCGCCGCCGTGCCTTCACCGGCGCGGGAGTACCGCAGCCGCCTGACCTTTCACGCGCTCCGCGCGAACCGCGGCCCCAGAACGGCGTTTAAGTCCCGCGGGGGAAAAGCGCTGATTCCTGTTGACGACTGTCCCGTTGCCGATCCCGCTTTGCGGAAGGTTCTTCGTGACGGGGCGATTATCCCGCCCCCGGGAAAGGACCGTTTTACCCTCTACGGAAAAGACGGTCTCGTGATCGGCGAGGCGGAAGTGGACGGCCGCAGCCGGCGGCGCGGCGAATTCATTTTTCTTGGCAAAAAACTGACCGTCGACGCGGGCTGTTTTTTTCAAAGCAACGCCGCCCTGCTGGAAAAACTGCTTCTTCAGGTACGCCGCGGCGTCGAAGCGTATGCGCCGCACAGTCCCGCGTCCGGCATGGGCGATCTTTACGCCGGCGTGGGAACTTTCTCGGTATTTCTGGCGGAAGCGGCGGGCGCAAGCGCGGAACGGAAAGCGGATTCGGGCGCGGCGGACAGGGATTTGCCGCTCATCGATCTGGTCGAAGCAAACAGCGCCGCTCTGGACGCGGCGCGGATCAACCTTGGCCGTCATTATCCGCAAGGCCGCTTTCGCTTTTTCGCCCAAAGCGCCGAAAAGTGGAAACCGCGGGGAAAGTGGGCCTTTGCCATCGCCGACCCGCCGCGGCAGGGTCTTGCGCCGATCCTGCGCGGCTGGCTTTGCGCGGCGGGACCCAGCGTTCTCTACTATGTTTCCTGTGAACCCTCATCCCTTGCCAGGGACTGCCGAAGCCTCCTCAAATCGTATATACTTAAAGAGTTGACGTTTTACGACTTCTATCCGCAGACGGAACATATCGAGAGCCTGGCCGTGCTGGAACGGCGCGGCTGCGCGGAATGACGCGTAAAAACGGGCGGCAACAAACGATTCCGGCATTGAGACGAATGACTAATTTGAAAAAAACATGCGCCGCGCTTTTACTCGGCTTTCTCGCCGCGCTGCTGCCGGCGGCCGAAGCGGAAAAGGCCGGCTATTCGGGCGGGCAGGAAAACGCCGCCGTCCCCGTTTGGCGGCAGGCTCTGGCGGGTGAAATTATCGGCGTCCCCGCCATACAGGCGGGAACGGTTACGGCGGTACTTGACGGCGGTAATATACGCGCCTACACGCTGGAAGGCCGCCCGCTCTGGGACTACTATGCCGGCGGCAAGCTCACCCCCTTCGTTAGCCGCGCCCGCGAAGGCACTTCCTACGTCTGCCGCCTGAATGGGGAACTGATCGCGGTAAACCGCGCCGGACGTGAATTGTGGCGCGTTAAAAACAGCCTTGTCAGTTCCCCCGTTGTCATCGGCTGGGACGGAAGGCTCTTTGCCGCGGCCGGCCAGACAATTTCCTGCTATACGGCTTCGGGCTATATTTTGTGGCGGCGCGATTTGGAAGCGAAACCTGTCCTGGGCCCCTTCCTTAACCGGAACGGGGGAATAACGGCGGCGCTGGAAAACGGAAAACTCCTCGACATCAGCAGTCAGGGAAAAGTGGAAGAACGGAGTCTTGGCGAGGCTCCGGCGGCGCTGGTTCCGGTAAGCGGCGGCATTGCCGTAATCCACGGGAACGGCCGGTCACGGCTGTTCCGTGACGGCAGCGCCCAGGGGCGCGATTTGACGAAGCTGCGGGAAACGGCCGTTGCCGGCGTCTCGCTGGAAAACCGCGCGGCGGCGCTCCTCGCGTCGGGCAGCGTGACGGTTTTTTCCGTTCCCGACGGCCGTGTTCTCTGGACCGAACCCACCCACATCCGCGCCGGCGAAGTTCAGGGGCCGCAGGATGTAAAACTGATCTGGGACGAGCGGGGACTCTATGTGCTCAGCGCAAAAGGCGTCAGCTGCCTGGACGAGCGGGGGCGGAAAATCTGGACCCTGACTATTACCGGTGCCGCGGCGCTTCCCGCGCTCAGCGAGGACGGCAGGGTGTTTTCCGGCGGCCGCGACTGGATACTCTACGCCTACAAAACCGAAGACAGGGTTCTTGCCGTTAAACAGTCGCTCTACGGACCCGCCCCCGAAGGCGACTACGGACTGGGAAACCCGCCGCCTTCGCCCTGGGCCGGCTATTACTATAAATTCGACGAAATCCAGATGGGCGCGGAATTGGCCAAGATAACGGAGCAGATCAAAAACGGCGTCGGAGAACACGAGACCGATTATACGGCCTACCTGATGGAGATTGGAAGCAGCGCCACGGGGCCCCAGATATCGCCGGCCCATCCGCCCGTTCACGTAAGGCAGCGCGGCGAGGCCCTCGCCCTGCTGGGTCTTATCGGTTCACGTGAAATAATTCCCTTCCTCGCCGGCGTCTATGTGAGGGACAGGGACCCCAGCGTACGGAGCGCCGCCGCCGAGGCGATAGGACGCATCGGCGTCGACCCGGAAGGCGTCGCCCTGCGGGCATTCTCCCGGGCCATTACCACCAATTACCGTGACGAGCAGGTTCTCGTCTCGACCGCTGTCGCCATCGGTTCACTGTGCCGTTTTTCAGGCCCCCCCCTAAGCGAGGCCGGGCTTAAACTGCTGGGTATACTGGAGCGGGACTTCATGCCCGCCCGCGCCCGCGCCCAGGCGCGGCGGGAAACGGCGAGCCTGCGCTAAACACAGAAAAGACACGAACGGATTCACCGCGTGGGGGAAGAATTTTTAACCGCGAAGGCGAAGAAAGTTGAGAAAACGATGACTCTTTTGTTCGTGGGGTTCGTGAGGTTCGTGGTAAAAGTGACTGAATCCTTTAACATAACCACGAACCCCACGAACGGACACGAACGGGTTCACCGCGCAGGGGGTGACTGACCGCCCTTTTTGGGAAGAATATTTAACCGC